>NZ_JBXAFK010000023.1:0-106708 GCF_058793055.1 Pseudomonas sp. MPR-R2A5 | reverse complement strand
TTGATCATTTGGCGAGTTTAAAAGTTGCGCTAGGTGGTATGCCGGGGAAATACATGGCTACTTCAGACCATCCCTAAGGGTAAATACGGCACCAACGGCATTGGCGCTTCGGTAGAAGTGGGTCGCAACATCAAGCTGGAGAATGATTTCTTTGTCGAACCGTTTGCTCAGGCATCCACTATTGTGGTCAAGGGCAAGAACTATGGGTTGGACAATGGCCTGCAAGCCAAAGGCCAGAACACCCATTCGGCACTCGGTAAGCTGGGGGTAACGGTAGGTCGCGATTTTATAATGGATGACGGCAGCATCGTTCAGCCTTACCTGCGTACAGCGGTAGCGCATGAGTTTGCGAAAGACAATAAAGCATCGGTCAACGGCCATGTGTTCAACAATGACGTCTCAGGTTCTCGTGCTGAGTTCGGTGCTGGTGTAGCGGTCTCACTGTCGAAAAACCTGCAGCTGCATGCTGACTTCGAGCACAGCAAAGGTAAACATGTCGATCAACCATGGGGTGCTAACGTGGGTGTGCGTTATAGCTGGTAACTCATATGTATGTATCCAAAAAGGAAGCTTCGGCTTCCTTTTTGGTATGTGCAGTTTAACGACCTTCGGGCGTCAGCCCAGGCTGAACAGCGCAGAGATGGTAGAGACTGGGTTGCCGTCGTCACGGGTTTGGATATCGCTGAGTCCACCCGTGGCGTGGGTATTTGAAGGGTCAATGGCCCTGAATTCGACCAATCCGGAGAAACCGTATCGCAGTACAGGCTCTAAAAGGTCATCAGTGCTATAGGTAAACCGAATGTCCGGATGGTCCTCCAGTCGATAGATGCCTATGCCATAAGTTGAAGGTAGCGACAACTGCAACTTGTGGGTCACGCCGTTGCTATCGACTCTACTGCCGGTGATCGTCCATTTTCCTGCCGTGCAGGTGATTGAAAATATATTGGCGGTGAAATCTTCGCCGTCGATAATGCCTTTAAAATACTGGGCGGCCAGATGCAGTTTTGGTGGACGGTGACGGTGGATGGCGGTCATGAGCGTTTCTCCTTGGGGGCTGGGAGCGTGTCGAGTGCCTGGCGATTACGTCTCCACCTGGACTGCCACATCAACGCGCAACGTGTTGGGTTATCGACTTCACACAAATACTTTCAATCAAGTCGGCAGTGCCTTCAGGCGAGCTTGAAGGACACGCTGTCTAGTCTCAAAAAGGTAATTCCCACCATCAGTACACGCAGTTGGTGCGTACCGGCTGGAACTTGGAAGTTACGTTGATAGGGCTGGAACGTTTCCGGCCCTCTTAATTCAATATCCAGCAAGATAACGCCGGTATTGGCCACGTCGTACAACCGGGCCGCGCCGTCCCCGCTTGTGGGGTTCGCGGCCATCAGGGTAAAGCTGTAGGTTTTGCCGGGCTCTACTGCTATGTCCTGATAGATCAAGCCCCCCAGGTTCGCACTGCAGACACCGGCGGTGAAGTTGACGCTTGACGCTGGCCCAGGCCTTTCTACGGTCCAATCAGCGTTATTTTGGATGAAATCGCCATTTCTGATCAGCTCCGGTCGAACTGGAGTGGTGGTGTCCACGAGCAGTTCAATCTCGTCGACACAAACCTCGCCTGTCGTGCCCGTGACGGTGACGGTAGCGGAGGTTGTACCGGCGGGAGGGGAATAGTTGAACTCTCGTTTGGTCCACAGATGAAAAGCATCGAGCTCAATACGATCGGCTGTACCCGAGGGCTCAGAGGTGATCACCACCGCGCCAGCACCCTTGAAGATCACTTGACTCCACATGCGCAGTAAGTAACTGGCACCAGGGTTGATATTGACCTGCTGGGAGGCCTGACCGGTAAGTGCTCTACAGTATTGTCGGGAGTAATCGACAGTGCCTGTTGTATTCCAGTGCATTGCGTATTGACTGAAATTACCGTTGAGGAGGAGGTTGCTGGTTGAGGCCGTTCGCCTTGGCATTATTTTTTCTCCCGCCGGAAAGTGGTTGCAGCCGGTGATTTTCAGTTGCACATCAGCGCTTCTACGGCACGCAGTGCGGCTGCATACGTGAGGCTATTCGGCGCCATATTGACGTTGCACACAACTGTCAGAACTAACAGGTCAGGGAGCCACTCGTCGGATAGAAGAGCGATTGAGCCTCAACCAAACAGGCCCGCAGCGATATTGATCGAGAAGCCCAGGATCGCCGTGTTGAACAGAAACCCGATCAACGATTGCCCCAGCACCACTTTGCGCATGGCGCGGGTCGCCACCCCCACGTCCGCCGTTTGCACGGCCACGCCGATGGTGAAGGAGAAATACAGGAAGTCCCAGTAGTTGGGGGTGCGCAGGTCTTCGGCAAAGCGCAGTGCCGGCTCCTTGCCTTCCCATGTGTAATACAGGCGTGCGTAATGCACGCTGAAAATCACCCCGATCAGCAGCCATGAGCCGATCACGGTCAGCCCGGTAAAGCCGTAGTGCAGCAGGCGCGCGGTGGTCGGCAGGTCTTTGCTGCCCACCAGCTCGAAGGTGATGGTCGCCAAACTTGCAATGGCGGCGATGCACACGATGAACAGCACCAGGCCGGCGTTTTCGTCTTCGATCTCGGCGATGCGTTTGACGTCCGGGGCCTTGGCGCGGATGGTCAGCCACAGCATCAGCACCAGGTAGGTCCAGACCCCGGTGTTCCAGCCAATGAGGATCTTGCTGACGACGCTGTCGGCCGGCACCAGGATGCCAGCGGCAAGGCCCAGGGCGGCGGCAGCGGAGAGGCGAGGGTGGGTGCGGGCGAGGAAGGGCATGGGGGCTCACAAATGGCTGTTTGTGAGCACCTTAGCGCATTTTTTGTGGCGAGCGGGCTTGTCCCGCGTTGGGCTGCGAAGCAGCCCCAAAACATAACCCCGGACCTGCCTGGCACACTGCAGCGCTCTTATTGGGGCTGCTTCGCAGCCCAACGCGGGACAAGCCCGCTCGCCACAGTTACCGTGTCCCCCAAAAAGCCTTAGCTCTTTTTGCGCACCAGCTTCATGACCACCACAAAGAACACCGGCACAAACACCACCGCCAGTGTCGCCGTGATCATCCCGCCAATCACCCCCGTACCAATCGCCTGCTGGCTGGCGGAACTGGCGCCGGTGGCAATCGCCAATGGCACCACGCCGAGGATGAACGCCAGCGACGTCATGATGATCGGGCGCAGGCGCAAGCGCGCGGCCTTCAGGGTGGCGCTCATCAGGTCTTCGCCCTGGTCGTACAGGTCCTTGGCGAACTCGATGATCAGGATCGCGTTTTTCGCCGACAGGCCGATGATGGTGATCAAGCCGACCTTGAAGAACACATCGTTGGGCATGCCGCGCAAGGAAACGGCCACGACCGCGCCGAGTACGCCGAGCGGCACCACCAGCAATACCGACGTGGGGATCGACCAGCTTTCATACAGCGCTGCCAGGCACAGGAACACGATCAGCAGTGACAGACCCAATAGCAACGGCGCCTGGGAGCCGGACAAGCGTTCCTGCAGTGACAACCCGGTCCACTCCTGGCCCAGCCCCGCCGGCAACTGGCTGACCAGGCGCTGGATTTCTTCCATCGCCTCGCCGGTGCTGTGCCCCGGTGCCGCTTCGCCGCTGATGGCAATGGCCGGGTAGCCGTTGTAGCGCGTCAACTGCGCCGGGCCCTGGGTCCATTTGGCTTCGACAAAGGCCGACAGCGGCACCATCTTGCCGGCTTTGTTGCGCACATTGATCTTCATCAAATCCGCCACTTGGCTGCGCTGGTCGCCTTCGGCCTGCACCACCACGCGTTGCATGCGGCCCTGGTTGGGGAAGTCGTTGACGTAGGCCGAGCCGATGGCCGACGACAACACGCTGCCCACATCGGCAAAGGCCACGCCCAATGCGTTGGCCTGCTTGCGGTCCACCTCCAGCTGTACCTGCGGGGCTTCGGCCAGGGCGGTTTCGCGCACGTTGGCCAGGATCGGGCTTTTGCCAGCGGCGTTGAGCAATTCGGTACGTGCCGCCATCAACGCCGCATGGCCAACACCGCCGCGGTCCTGCAAGCGGAACTCGAAACCACTGGAGGTGCCCAGGCCGTCCACGGGGGGCGGCAGGATCGCATAGGCAATCGCGTCCTTGAGCTCGCTGAAGGCCATGTTGGCGCGGTCGGCAATCGACGCGGCGGAATCGTCGCTGCTGCGTTGCGACCAATCCTTTAGCGTCGTAAACGCCAGCGCCGCGTTCTGCCCCGAGCCGGAGAAACTGAAACCCATGATCATGGTGGTATCACCCACGCCGGGTTCCCCGGCGTTGTGCGCTTCGATCTGCTCGGCCACCTGCACCGTGCGGTTCTTGCTCGCACCAGGCGGCAACTGGATATCGGTGATGGTGTAGCCCTGGTCTTCCACGGGCAGGAACGAGGAGGGCAGGCGGCTGAACATCCACCCCAGGCCCACCAGCAGCACCAGATAAATCAACAGGTAACGGCCGCTGCGCTTGAGGGCATAGGCCACCCAGCCTTCGTAGCGATTGGTGAGGCTTTCAAAACGCTGGTTGAACCAGCCGAAGAAGCCGCCCTTGGCGTGGTGATCACCCTTGGCGATCGGTTTGAGCAGCGTTGCGCACAAGGCTGGGGTCAAGGTCAGGGCGAGGAACGCCGAGAACAGGATCGAGGTGGCCATCGACAGCGAGAACTGCTGGTAAATCACCCCCACCGACCCCGGCATGAATGCCATCGGCAGGAATACCGCGACCAGCACCAGGGTGATGCCGATGATGGCGCCGGTGATCTGGCCCATGGCTTTCTTGGTCGCGTCCTTGGGCGACAGGCCCTCGGTGGCCATGATCCGCTCGACGTTCTCCACCACGACGATCGCATCGTCCACCAGGATGCCGATGGCCAGCACCATGCCGAACATGGTCAACACGTTGATCGAGAAGCCCAGCAACAGCATGGTGGCGAAGGTGCCCATCAGCGCGATCGGCACCACCAGCGTCGGGATCAGCGTGTAGCGCACGTTCTGCAGGAACAGGAACATCACCGCGAATACCAGCGCCATGGCTTCGAGCAGGGTGTAGACCACCTTGGTGATCGAGACCTTGACGAACGGCGAGGTGTCGTACGGAATCTTGTATTCCACATTGGCTGGGAAGTAACGCGACAACTCGTCCATCTTCGCCCGCACCAGGGTCGCGGTACTCAGGGCGTTGGCGCCTGGCGACAGTTGCACGCTGACGGCGGTCGAGGGCTTGCCGTTCAGGCGTGTGGAGAACTGGTATTCCTGGCTGCCCACTTCCACACGCGCCACATCGCCGATGCGCACGGTGGACCCGTCCGGGTTGGCCTTGAGCACAATGTCGGCGAACTCCGCCGGCGTAGACAGCTGGCCCTTGACCAGGATCGCCGCCGTGATCTCCTGGGTATTGGTGCCCGGCAAATCACCGATGCTGCCGGCGGAAACCTGTGCGTTCTGTGCGCTGATCGCGGCATTCACGTCGGCCGGCGTGAGGTTGAAGCCGATCAGCTTCTGCGGGTCGATCCAGATGCGCATGGCGCGTTCGGCACCATACAACTGGGCCTTGCCCACCCCGTCCAGGCGCTTGAGCTCGTTCATCACGTTGCGCGCCAGGTAATCGCTGAGCGCCACGTCGTCGAGCTTGCCGTCGTTGGAGGTGAGCGTGACCAGCAGCAGGAAGCCGGCAGACACTTTCTCCACCCGCAAACCTTGCTGGGTCACGGCTTGGGGCAGGCGCGGCTCCACCGCCTTGAGGCGGTTCTGCACATCGACCTGGGCCATTTCCGGGTTGGTGCCCGGCTGGAAGGTCGCGGTAATGGTTGCCGAACCCAGGCTGCTCTGGGATTCGAAATACAGCAGGTGATCGGCACCGTTGAGCTCCTGCTCGATCAGGCTGACCACACTTTCATCCAGGGTCTGGGCCGAAGCGCCCGGGTACACCGCGTAGATTTCCACTTTCGGTGGTGCGACGTCGGGGTACTGGGCCACCGGCAACTGCGGGATGGCCAGCGCACCGGCCAGCAGGATGAACATGGCCACCACCCAGGCGAACACCGGGCGGTCAATAAAAAACTGCGGCATGGCGGGTTATTCCTTTACGAGCGGGCTGTCGTCCACTTCAACTTTTTCACCGGGCCGCGCGTGTTGCAGGCCCTCGACGACGATACGGTCGCCGGCCTTGAGGCCGCTGCTGACGATCCAGCGGTCTTCGATGACCGCGCCCAGTTCCACCGGTTGCAGGCTCACGGTTTGTTCGGCGTCCAGCAACAGCACCATGGGGATACCGGCGCTATCACGGGTGATGGCGCGTTGCGGCACGCTGATGCCTTGTTTGTCGACGGCCTGTTCCAGGCGCACGCGCACGAAGCTGCCGGGCAACAGGTCGAGGTCGGGGTTGGGGAACTCGCTGCGCAGGATGATTTGACCGGTGCCCGGGTCGACGCTGATTTCGGCGAACAGCAACTTGCCTGGCAGCGGATACAGGCTGCCGTCGTCCTGGATCAACGTGGCCTTGGCCTGGTCCTGGCCGACTTGCTTCAAGCTGCCCGCGCGGAAGGCGCGGCGCAGGTCGTTCAGCTCGCGGGTGGACTGGGTCAGGTCGGCGTGAATCGGGTCCAGTTGCTGGATAAGCGCCAGTGGCGTGGCCTCGTTCTGGCCGACCAGCGCACCCTCGGTTACCAGTGCGCGGCCGATGCGCCCGGAAATCGGCGCGGTCACGGTGGCATAGCCCAGGTTCAGCCTGGCGCGCTCGACGGCGGCCTTGTTGGCGGCGACTTCGGCGTTGGTCTGGCGCACGGCGGCGCGGGCGTTGTCGTAGTCCTGGCCGCTGATGGCATTGCCTTCCACCAACTGGCTGTAGCGCTGCTCCTGTAGGCGCGCCTGGAACGCATTGGCCTCGGCTTTGCTCAGGTTGGCCTGGGCACTGTCCAGGTCGGCCTTGAACGGTGCTGGGTCGATGCGAAACAGCACGTCGCCCTGTTTGACGTCATGGCCTTCCTTGAACACCTGTTGCATCACCACCCCGGCGACCCGCGCACGCACTTCGGCAATGCGCGGCGCGGCGATACGCCCGCTCAATTCGCTGGTGATGGACAGGGGCTTGGCTGCAAGGGTTTCGATCCTCACTTTGACCGGGGGCGTTGCCGGTGCCTCACCGGCCGACTTGTCACAGGCGCTGAGTGCCAGCGTTAGGGCCAACAGGCAAAACGGCGCAAACAGATTCTTCGACATGCTCTTATCCCAATATTGACTGGCACATCCTAAGGTCACCTGCGCCGTGGTGCTGTGAAGCTGTGTAGGTCGTCTGTGAAGAAATGTAAGGTGCAGCCCGCAGGGCACCGGGGGCGTATATCCTTGCACAACCTTGCTTACAATGAGGATCAAATGTGGGAGGGGGCTTGCCCCCGATCGCGGTGAATCAGTCAACGACTCTGTATCTGAAGCACCGCCATAGCAGGCAAGCCTGCTCCCACATGGGATTTGTGAACGACACATCACTGTATTTCTGGAAACATCATGCCCAACATCCTCCTGGTCGAAGACGACGCCGCTCTCTCCGAGCTGATTGCCAGCTACCTGGAACGCAACGGTTACCACGTCAGTGTGCTCAGCCGGGGCGATCATGTGCGCGAACGCGCGCGCCTCAACCCGCCCGACCTGGTGATCCTCGACCTGATGCTGCCCGGTCTCGACGGCTTGCAAGTGTGCCGCTTGCTGCGCGCCGACTCGGCGGGCCTGCCGATCCTGATGCTGACCGCCCGTGATGACAGCCATGACCAGGTGCTGGGCCTGGAAATGGGCGCCGATGACTATGTGACCAAACCCTGCGAACCGCGCGTGTTGCTAGCCCGTGTCCGCACATTGCTGCGCCGCAGCAGTCTGTCGGAGCCCCAGGTGGCCAACGACCAGATCGTCATGGGCAACCTGTGCATCGACCTGTCGGAACGCACCGTGAGTTGGCGTGAGCAGGCGGTGGAGTTGTCCAGCGGTGAATACAACCTGCTGGTGGTGCTGGCACGGCATGCCGGCGAGGTGCTCAGCCGCGACCAGATCCTGCAACGCCTGCGCGGCATCGAGTTCAATGGCACCGACCGCTCGGTGGACGTGGCGATTTCCAAGCTGCGCCGCAAATTCGACGACCATGCTGGCGAGGCGCGCAAGATCAAGACCGTGTGGGGCAAGGGCTACCTGTTCAGTCGTTCCGAGTGGGAATGCTGATCCATGTTTCGTGTGCTGCTACGCCTCTACCTGATCACCATCGTCACCTTCAGCGCGGCGATCTACCTGATTCCCAAGCTGGTGGTCCAGGTCTTCGAACACCGTTACCTGGCCTACAACGTCGAGCAGTCCCGGGGCATGCAAACCCTGATCGTCAAACAGTACCAGCGGGCGCCAGTGGAGCGCTGGTCCCAGGTCACGGAGCAACTGGGCCGCGATTTCGCACCGCTGAAAGTCGAACTGCTGCTGCGCCAGGATGCGCGCTACACCCCTGAAGAAGAGGCGCTGCTGGCACAAGGCAAACCGGTGATTCACCTGGGCGAGTGGGGCTGGATGGAGGAAATCAGTTCGCCGATCAATGCGCAGTTCGCGGTCAAGCTGACCGTGCCGCCGGACCCGCTGGACATGAACCTGCTGTACTGGTCGATGAACGTGCTGATCGGCGCCGCGTTACTGGCCTGCCTGTTGGTGTGGCTGCGCCCCCATTGGCGCGACCTGGAGCGCCTCAAAAGCACCGCCGCGCAATTGGGCAAGGGCAACCTGGGTGCACGCACGCATATCCCACCCAGCTCCAATATCGGCAGCCTGGCGGCGGTGTTCGACACCATGGCCGACGATATCGAGCACCTGCTGAACCAGCAGCGAGACTTGCTCAACGCCGTGTCCCACGAGCTGCGCACGCCGTTGACGCGCCTGGACTTCGGCCTGGCCCTGGCGCTGTCCGAAGACTTGCCGCAGGCCAGCCGTGAGCGCCTGCAAAGCCTGGTGGCCCATATTCGTGAGCTGGATGAGCTGGTGTTGGAATTGCTTTCCTACAGTCGCCTGCAAAACCCCGCGCAACTGCCGGAGCGGGTCGACGTGGTGCTCGACGAGTTTATCGACAGCGTATTGGGCAGCGTCGATGACGAACTGGAAAACCCCGAGATTGTCATCGACGTAGTCCTCGACTGCAGCGTCGAGCGCTTCAGTCTTGACCCGCGCTTGACCGCGCGTGCCCTGCAAAACCTGTTGCGCAACGCGACGCGCTACTGTGACAAGCGCATCCAGTTAGGCGTCAAGGTCTGCCCCAAGGGCTGTGAAATCTGGGTCGATGACGACGGTATCGGCATCCCGCTGGATCAGCGCGAACGCATCTTCGAACCGTTCTATCGCCTTGACCGCAGCCGCGACCGCGCCACCGGTGGCTTCGGCCTGGGCCTGGCGATCAGCCGGCGCGCCCTCGAAGCCCAGGGCGGCACCTTGACCGCCCAGGCCTCGCCGTTGGGCGGCGCCCGGTTTCGTGTGTGGTTGCCCAGTCAGGCCGATTAGAAAGTTGGCCGGGAAGGGCGCACACTGTGCCCCCGTTTTACCCGAGGAGAGATTGGCAATGACTGGTGTCCACACGTCTGCTCAGCAGGGTTTCTCGTCCCAGGCCGTCACTTATGCCCAGGGCCGCCCGAATTATCCCCGGCAACTCACCGGTTGGCTCAGCGACACGCTGCAGATCAATGCGCACTCTACGGTGATCGACCTGGGGGCGGGCACTGGCAAATTCACGCGCTTGCTCAACACCCTGGCACCGACGCTGATCGCCGTCGAGCCGGTGGACGCCATGGCCGCGCAGTTGCATAAACTGCTGCCCGACGTACGCCTGGTCAACGGCACAGCTGAATCCATCCCCCTGCCAAGCGCGACGGCCGATGCGGTGGTGTGTGCCCAGGCTTTCCATTGGTTTTCCACCGAGGCCGCGCTGGCGGAAATCCACCGTGTGCTTAAACCCGACGGGCGCCTGGGGTTGGTGTGGAATGTGCGCGATGAATCGGTGGATTGGGTGGCCGCCATCACCGCGATCATCACGCCATACGAGGGCGACACCCCGCGTTTTCACACCGGGCGTTGGCGCGAAGCGTTCACCGGCGAGTACTTTTCCGATCCTCAGGTGACGTGTTTCCCCTACAACCATGTCGGCAGCCCGCAGGAAGTGATCATGGATCGCTTCCTCTCCGTGAGCTTTATCGCTGCCTTGCCCGCTGCTGAAAAAGCCCTGGTGACCGAACAATTGCGCACCCTGATCGCGACCCACCCCGCGCTGAAAGGCCGCGACACCGTGGCATTCCCCTATCAGACCCAAGCCTACGTCAGCCACAAACTGACCAAAAAGGCATAAAGTCAGATCACATTGATATAAGTCGTTATAAGAAAAATCGCTATCCTGCGGCCAGAAATTTATAAGGCCGCAGGTAGCAGTGATGGAAGTGGGTAATTTTGGTTTTGTGATTGCTGGCCTGATCGTTGGTTTTATCGTTGGCATGACCGGTGTCGGCGGGGGCTCCTTGATGACCCCGATCCTGTTGTGGTTCGGTATCAACCCGGCCACCGCCGTGGGCACCGACCTGCTGTACGCCGCCATCACCAAGTCCGGTGGGGTGCTGGTGCACGGCAAGAACAAGAACATCGACTGGTCCATCACCGGGTGGCTGACCCTGGGCAGCGTGCCCGCCGTGTTGCTGACCCTGTGGTTCCTCGCCAGCCTGCACACCGACCCCAGCGCCATGAACGCTGTGATCAAGCAGGCTCTCGGCGTGGTGCTGCTGCTGACGGCCCTGGCGATCCTGTTCAAGCAACGGCTGTTGGCCTTCGCCCAACGCCATGCCGGCGACGATTACCATATGCACCCGCGTAACCTGAACACGCTGACGGTGGTGACGGGGGCCGTGCTGGGCACCATGGTCGCCCTGACCTCCATCGGCGCTGGCGCCCTCGGTACGGTGGCGCTGTTTATCCTGTACCCGTTCCTCGCCACGCGGCGCCTGGTGGGGACCGAAATCGCCCACGCCGTGCCCCTGACCCTGGTGGCGGGCCTGGGCCACGCCGGCATGGGCAATATGGACTGGCACCTGTTGGGTTTCTTGCTGATGGGGTCGCTGCCGGGGATCTACCTCGGCAGCCACATGACCGGCAAAGTGCCGGACGCGGTATTGCGCCCGTGCCTGGCGATCATGTTGATGAGCATTGGCTACAAACTGGCCTTTTGAGGTGTACGCCGTTGTGGCAAGCCCGCTTGCCACAACAAGTCCGCTTGCCACAGTCGCCCGCTCGCCATGAAAAGTGGTGAAGCCCCATGGTTGATAAGAGGGGGCAGTTTCAAACTTTCGCCGGGCCATTGCCGATTTGCCACACAAACGGCGGCTCGGTGCCATTGATCACCCAATCCCCGACAATTCGCGCCTTGTAGATCACCGGGTTGTGTGACGACACGGTCCGCGCATTGCGCCAATGCCGGTCGAGGGCTTTGCCCTGGCGCACATCCGAGGCCCCCAGCGCGTTGAACAACTCACTGGTGGCACGCTGGATCAACTCCGACACCACCACCTGCGCCGTGGCCGACTCGATTTCGGCGGCCACATTGGCCTCGCGCTCGGCAGCATCATCCCCGGCGAACCGTGCCAGGTACGCCCGTTGCGCCGGCACTGCGGCTTTCAACGCAGTGGCTTGAGCGGCATATACCAACGCCGCGACTTCGCCCACCACTTGCTGAATCTGCGCATCTTGGCTGACATGGGGGGCATTGCCATGGCTGTAGATGCGCTTGCGGTTGCGCACCTGCTGCGCCACATCGTTAAGCGCCGCGCGGCCGATCCCGGCCAGGCTGGCCAGCAGCACGAGCTGGTAAAACGCGGTCTGGTATTTGAAGCGGGTAGCAAAATCGATCACGTTTTCCGCTTCGACCACCGCGTCAGTAAAGCGCGAGGTGCCGCTGCCGGTGGTGCGTTGGCCGAAGCCGTCCCAATCATCGCTGTGAGCCACGCCAGGCTGGCGCGCGCGGGTGGCGGCGATCACATCGCCACCGGTGTCACTGCGCTGGGCGTAGACATCGATCCAGTCGGCGAAAATGCTGCCAGTGCTGTAGAACTTCTCGCCGTTGAGCTTCCACTGGTCGCCATCCGGGGTGACCTGGGTGACCACATCACCGATGGCCACGTTGCCGATTTCGGTCCAGGCGCAGCCAACGATATCGCCGTCGACAAAGCGCTTGAACCACAGGTCGCGACCGGCACTGGGCGGCGCATTCAAGCGGTCTTCGGCAAAGGCGAAGTGCCCGCGCAGGGCCTGGGGCACATTGGAGTCGGCGGCGGCCAGCTCGATCAGCAGTTCAAACAATTGCGGCAGGGACGCGCCACCGCCACCGTATTCCACGGGCACTCGCACTGCGCCAAAGCCGGCGTCCTTCAGCCACTGGATTGGCTCATAGGGCAGGGCGCGGGTTTGCTCGCGCTGCACCGCGCCTTCGGCGATGCGCTGGAAGATCGGCCGGAAGCGTGCGGCCAGGGTGGGGTAGTCGACGCCAATGGACAGCGGGTTGATGACGTGTTGTTCGGTCATGGGAAAGGCTCCGGGGCAGTGATCGATGCCAGGAGTGATTGCACACTCCGTGCCGGGTGCCGGAGCCCCTGTTTACGGGGGATTTGCCGCGTTCGCTGTTGCTCCAGCAACAGCAAACCGACAAATCGTCGCAAACCCTGACATCCGCATTCACCGCCGCTGGGTGCCGCAGGTTTGCCGCAGCACCCATGGCATGGGCGTTTGCCGCTGGCTGGCACGCTTGCTGCTCAAGCCCTGGGTACATCCCTGTGTGCGAGGTATCGTCAGATGAGTCAACAAGCCGTGAAATTTGCCTATTGGGTGCCCAACGTCAGTGGTGGGCTGGTGGTCAGCAAAATCGAGCAACGCACCCATTGGGGCATCGACTACAACCGCAAACTGGCGCAATTGGCCGAAGAGGCCGGCTTCGAATATGGCCTAACGCAGATTCGCTTTACCGCCGGCTACGGCGCGGAGAACCAGCATGAATCCGTGGCGTTCAGCCATGCCCTGCTGGCAGCGACCACCAAGCTCAAGGTGATTGCGGCGATTTTGCCCGGCCCCTGGCAACCGGCGCTGGCGGCCAAGCAATTGGCGACTATCGATCAACTGACCAATGGCCGTATCGCGGTGAACATCGTCAGTGGCTGGTTCAAGGGCGAGTTCCAGGCCATCGGCGAACATTGGTTGGAACACGACGAGCGCTACCGCCGCTCCGAAGAATTCATCCGTGCCTTGAAAGGCATCTGGAGCCAGGACGACTTCACCTTCAAGGGCGACTTCTATCGCTTCAACAACTACACCCTCAAGCCCAAGCCCCTGGGCCAACCGGAAGTGTTCCAGGGCGGCAGCTCGCGGGCGGCGCGGGATATGGCGGCGCGGGTGTCCGACTGGTACTTCACCAACGGCAACACCCCGGAAGGCATCAAGGCCCAGGTCGACGATATCCGCGCCAAGGCCGCCGCCAACAACCATTCGGTGAAAGTCGGCGTCAACGCCTTCGTGATCGCCCGTGATACCGAGGAAGAAGCCCGCGCCGTGCTCGCGGAAATCATCGACAAGGCCGACCCCGAGGCGGTCAACGCCTTTGGTGATGCGGCCAAACAAGCGGGCAAGGCTTCGCCGGAAGGCGAGGGCAACTGGGCCAAGTCCAGCTTCGAAGACCTGGTGCAATACAACGACGGCTTCAAGACCAACCTAATCGGCACCCCGCAGCAGATTGCCGAGCGCATCGTCGCGCTCAAGGCGGTGGGCGTCGACCTGGTGCTGGCCGGCTTCCTGCACTTCCAGGAAGAAGTGGAGTACTTCGGCAAGCGCGTATTGCCGCTGGTGCGCGAGCTGGAAGCCAAGGCTGGGATCAAGCAGGTGGCCTGAGCGTTTACCGCGTAAACACGAGCACCGCCGCGCGCAATTTGTTGTTGCCGAAGCGGCACATGCGTTCGAACTCGCCATGGCTGACCGGCAAATGCTGGCAGTCCAGGGGCTGGCGGTGCTGGCTGTGGTCCACATCCGGGTCGTGCAGGTAGACGAAGTCATCGTCGCAGTCGGTGACCATCACCCAGTGGGGCGACTTGGAGCGCGTGAGGCGGTAGCTGCTGATCAACACCAGCGGCTGCCCGCCCTCGCGTAATACCCGAGGCAAGTCCAGCGTGCCGCCGAGTACCTGCTCGACGTCGCTGCTGGCCAATTCTTCCTCGAAGGCTTCGTGCACCACGCGCATCACGTCCTTTTTATGTTGATCGCGCACGCCATCGAGAAACAGCGGCCCGCTGACATTCACCTGCATGCGCACCCGAAAACCGCGACGCCAGGCGGCCAGCGCCAGGCCCTGGGGGCTGCAGCCGCCATGGCCGGCGGTCATGAACACGGTGGTCGCTTCCCGCCAGATTTGCAGCTCTTCGCGGCGCAAAGCCACGCGCGCAGGCACCAGCGCGCCCATGGCCATCAACAGGCACGCGGCGCCACAGGTGAAATCGGTGGTTTGCGGGTAATACGGCACGCTCTGCGGACGCGCGTCGTGGTGCTGGACGATGCGCTTCTCCAGGCGCAAGGCGGGGGCATGGTCTTCGTAGTAATCGTTGATCAGGGCAAAGCGTCGGTAGCCCGTGCGTTCATACAGGGCGAGGGCGCCGGGGTTGTCGGTGCGCACTTCCAGGCGCAGGTAGGCGCAGTCGTGCTCTACGGCACAGGCCTCGGCGCGGGCCAGCAGTTGTTTGCCCAGGCCCAGGCCGCGTGCGTGCGCGGCGATGGCGATGGAGTACAAACGTGCCAGCGAGGTGCCGCGATGGAACAGCAGCAGCGCATAGCCCAGTAATTGCCCGTCCTGTTCGGCCACCAGCAGTTGGCCGTGGGCGCGGCTGATCATCCACTGGAAACTGCGCGGTGACAGCCGATCGGTGGTGAAACAATGCTGTTCCAGTACGACTAATGCCGGCACATCGCCGGGGGTTGCAACGCGAAAGAAAAGAGCCATATGACCGCCGTAAAAGTTGCGTAACGAAACGGGACTTCTCTAAAAGATCGTGCTTAATAGAAAAGGTCGAGTTCTCTAAAGCGGATCAAATATTATGTCAGCGGTACAAGGTCATTGGCGTGAAGTATCCGAGCAAACTGTCGCGGCGACAATAACTTCTAAAGGTTATTTTTCTGTTTTGCCCAGAGGCGCAAGTCAAGTCGTGATCATTGTCGAGCGCAAGGAAGATTGGGCCTCTTATTTCCCCAGCGAAGACATCGTCACCGCCCAGGAATACCTGGAACACACCCGGGAAAACGAGACGGGCAAGCGCGTGCAGGTAATCAACCTGTGCCGCAGCTACAAGTACCTGGGCCACGGCTACTACTGCTCGCTGCTGGCCGAGGCGCGCGGGCACAAGGTAATCCCGTCGGTGCGCACCATCAGTGAACTGACCCGAAAGTCATTGTATGGCCTGGCGTTGGATGACCTGGATAAAACCCTCGATAAAGCCTTGAGTCATCATCTCTACAGTAATACCGAAGGCTTTACCCTGACCCTTAACTTTGGTCGAACCAATATAGAGCCGTTGCAGGAGTTGGCCCGTCAATTATTTGAGGCCTTTCCGTGCCCGATCCTCTTAGTTGAATTCAGAAAGAATAACGGCTGGCACATAGAGGGGGTCAAGTCCGGTGTATTGCACAAGTTGCGCGATGACCAGGAAGATCAATTCGCCCACGCCCTCGACAACTTCAGTCGCAAGATCTGGCGCCAGCCACGCTCACGACGCATGGCCCGCTATGACCTGGCGATTCTTCACGATCCCCAGGAGCAATTGCCGCCGTCCAACGCCCGCGCCCTGGACAATTTCGTGCGGGTCGGCAAGGGGCTGGGTATCGATGTGGAGCTGATCGAGCGCAAAGACTACGCGCGCCTGGCCGAATACGACGCTTTGCTGATCCGTGAGACCACCAGTGTCGACAACCATACCTACCGCTTTGCCAAGAAAGCCGAAAGCGAAGGGTTAGTGGTGATGGATGACCCAGCGTCGATCCTGCGCTGTACCAACAAGGTCTACCTCACCGATTTGCTCAATAGCCATCAACTGGGCATGCCGGCCACCGAAATTCTGTACAAGGAGCGACCGGAGGACTTCGAACGGGTGGGCGAGCGCCTCGGCTTCCCCCTGGTGTTGAAAATCCCCGATGGGTGTTTCTCCCGAGGCGTGATCAAGGTGGAAAGCCAGGAAGCCTTGCTCAAGGCCACCGCCGAACTGTTCGAACATTCGGTCCTGCTGCTGGCCCAGGAGTTTTTCTATACCGAGTACGACTGGCGTATTGGCGTGCTCAACCGCAAGCCGATTTTTGCCTGCCAGTACTTTATGTCCAAGGGCCATTGGCAGATCTACAACCACAAGGCCATCGGCCAGGACATCAACGGCGAATGCCGTACCCTGGCGGTCCATGAGGCACCCAAGGCGGTGGTGGAACTGGCGGTGAAGACCGCCAACCTGATCGGCGACGGCCTCTACGGCGTAGACCTCAAGCAGTCCGGCGACAAGGTGGTGGTGATCGAGGTCAACGACAACCCCAACCTGGACGCGGGTATCGAAGATGCCTACTTGCAGGACGACCTGTACAGCCTGGTGCTGGAAGAGTTTGTGCGGCGCCTGGAGTTGAAGCGTCAGGGCCAGGCCTGGTGAGTCGGGATGATCCAGCGCTTTGAACTGACCGATGGAAAACTGCGCCGCGGGGACAATGACGATGCCCCGATCCTGCTGTTCAACAACCCTGACCTGGTCGAGCGTGAATGGCTGCGCGACCACCACAAGCTGGATGAACATGCCCTGGCCTCGGCGCTCGATCCCGACGAAGTGTCACGTATCGAATTCCACCCCGACAACCTGTTCCTGATCTGGAAGCGCCCGGAAAACTACTCCGGTGGCGGCAACCTGGTGTTCGAAGTGTCATCCTGCGGCTTGTTGTTTTCGCCTGGCCGCCTGCTGGTGATCGCCCCCGACGAAACCCCGCTGACCGGCCTGGGCAAGCGCCGGCCGCTGCATACGCCGCTCGACGTGTTGCTTGACCTGCTGCTGAACAACATCCACCACTACCTGGGCCACCTCAAGGTGATCAAGCTGGTCGCGCGGGAGTTGCAGCAACAGTTCAACGCGTCCATGAGCAACCATCACCTGATGCAGATGTTCAACCTCAGTGAAAGCCTGATCTATTACATCAACGCGCTGCACAGCAACGGCGCGGTGCTCTCGCGCCTGCGCAACCATGCCGGGAAGGAACAGTTCAGCAGCGAGATTCTGGGTCTGATCGACGACCTGATCATCGAGAACCACCAATGCTACAAACAGGCCGAGATCTATTCCAACGTGTTTTCCGGGTTGATCGACGCGCGCGGCAACCTGATGAACAACAGCATGAACAACCTACTGCGCAAGCTGACCCTGATCAACGTGGTGTTCCTGCCGCTTAACCTGATCGCCAGCATTGGCGGCATGTCGGAGTTCAGCATGATGACGGCGGGGACGCCGTGGTGGGTGTCATACCCATTGTTTTTGGCAGCGATGGGGTTGGGGGCCGGATTGATGGTGATGGGGTTGAAGCGCATAGCGGGTGCGGCGATGTGAAGGGGGACGCTGATTCGATGGGCTTATCCGTGGTTGCGCCCTTACGGTGGACACGAGCCGGAGGCGGGCTTGAATCCGTGGGCCACGGATTCAAGCCGTCTCCGGCCAGCGCGGTTTAACGGGGGCCGAAGCAGAGCAACTGCCGTTCACGCTGTTACTGATTGCGCGTCACCCGCCAGATGGTATTGGCCAAGTCGTCCGCAATGATCAGGGCGCCTTTCGGGTCGACCGTGACGCCTACCGGGCGTCCACGGGTCTTGCCGTCGTCGCCGCGGAAGCCGGTGGCGAAGTCGATGGGCTGGCCGGCTGGCTTGCCATGGCTGAACGGCACGAAGATGACTTTGTAGCCCACCGGGTTGTCGCGGTTCCAACTACCGTGTTCGCCCACAAATACACCCTCGGCGAATTGTTCACCCATGGCTGGGATGGAAAAGTCGACGCCCAGTGCCGCTACGTGGGAGCCGAGGCTGTAATCGGGCTTGATCGCGGCGGCCACCTTGGCCGGGTTTTGCGGTTGTGCACGCGGGTCGACGTTTTGCCCCCAGTAGCTGTAGGGCCAGCCGTAGAAGGCACCTTCGCGCACCGAGGTCAGGTAGTCGGGCACCAGGTCGGGGCCGAGTTCATCGCGTTCGTTGACCACTGTCCACAGTTGCCCGGAGTCGGGTTGGATCGTCAGGGCCGTCGGGTTGCGCAAGCCGGTGGCGTAGGGTCTGTGCGCGCCGGTGGTGGCATCGACCTGCCAGACCATTGCGCGGTCGATCTCCACTTCCATGCCGCGTTCAGTGATGTTGCTGTTGGAGCCGATGCCCACATACAGGTGGCGCCCATCGTCACTCACGGCCAGGGATTTGGTCCAGTGGTGGTTGATCTGCGCCGGCAGGTCGGTGACTTTGACCGGGGCGCCGCTGGCTTTGGTCTGGCCGTCGGTGTAGTCGAAGCGCACCAGCGCGTCCTGGTTGGCGACGTAGAGTTTACCGTCGGCAAAGGCCAGGCCGTAGGGGGCGTTGAGGTTGTCGGCGAACACGGTTTTCAGTTCATAGGTGCCGTCGCCGTCCGCATCGCGCAGCAGGGTAATGCGGTTGCCGCTCTTGACCTTGGTATTGCCCTGGGCCTTGATCACGCTGGCGATCACATCCTTGGGCTTGAGCTTGGCCGCGCTGCCGCCACGACCTTCGGCAACGAGGATGTCGCCATTGGGCAATACCAGGGTCTGGCGCGGGATGGCCAGGTCGGTGGCGATGGCGGTGACGCTGTAGCCGTCGGGCACCTTGGGCTTCTCGTTGCCCCAGGGCGTGGGTTCGGCAATCTTCATGCTGGGCAGCAGGCTGCTTTGCTGCTCCGGCAGTTTTGGGTCGGGGCCACGGGCCTGGGTGTTGTCGCCTTCGCCGCCGCAGGCACTGAGCAGCAGCGCGGCGCTTAACAGGGTGAGTGTATTGGACGCTTTCATTGGGCAGCTCCCGAGCGCAGGTTAGTCAGGCCGACCCAGGTCGCAACCACGCTCAGCACTGTCACGACCACCGACAGCACCAGGCCGGTCGGCATCATGGCGTAGGCGTCCTTGGCATGCTGGAAAGCGTTGACCAGCCCGAGTACCCAGGTCGCCAACAGCAACAGGCAATACACGGCGGGTCGGCCGACCTTGTGTTCGGCGCGCAGCAGGTTGACCAAGGCGAACAACAGGGCGAATCCACAGAACACCAACGCGCCGGCAATCAGCCAGGAGGCGAAATTGGCCCATTGAATCTGGTAGGTCTGGCCGTAGGCAATGTCACTGATCAGGGCACCGAGAAACAGCGGCACGGTACCCGCCAGCAAGGTGGCATGCAGCGGTCCGGGTGTGTGGCGATAGGCGGGGAGGGTAGTCATGTGGGAACGGCTCCTTGTAAACCAACGCCCCTGGGCGGGGCAGCGCATAGGAAATGAACGCGGTGCCTGTCAGAAAGTTCAGGGTAATTCGTGTCTAAATATGATGATTCAGCCGGAAAGCTGGCATGCTTCATGGCCTCACAAAAGGAGCCGTGCCATGCCCACCCTGCATCTGCTGTGCGGCAAGATTGCCGCCGGCAAATCTACCCTCGCCAAAGAACTGGTCGCCGAACACGCAGCGATCCTGCTCAGTGAAGACACTTGGCTGGCGCAGCTCTACCCTGGGGAGGTGAGGGTGGCTGCGCGGCCTGCCGCGCTCGCCTGCGCGCACGCAACGCGCGAGGTGCTTCAGGTATCTTCACAATGTTCGCTCAACGCTGAACGCCCGGCCGACAGGGCTGTTGTGGCGAGCGGGCTTGCCCCGCGTTGGGCTGCGTAGCAGCCCCAAAACCAGCCTCTACAGAGTGTCTGATACACCGCATTCTTCTTGACTGGGGCTGCTGCGCAGCCCAACGCGGGGCAAGCCCTAATGCCGTTCAGTTAAGGTTTTTTTGTAGGAGCGAGGGGGACGCCTAGTTCTTGCTCGCGAAGAACTCACAGACGCCGCGTTCATTCAGGAAACACGCGTTATCGTTGACGTTTTTCGCGAGCAAGCTCGCTCCTACAGAAGGCGATGTCCGCTTAACTGAACGGCATTAGGGCAAGCCCGCTCGCCACAGGGAGATTGGTCGGGGGATGAGCACATCAAGGCGTCGTCCCCACCCAACGTCCGCGGCGCCCTAGGACTTGAACCGGCCCACCAGCCCATTCAACTCTGCCGACAAGCCGGCCAACCGCCCCGAGTCATCCTGCGCAGAATTGGCCAGGCTCTCCACCAGCCGTGCCTCGTCGTAGATCTGCTGGATATGCCGGTTGATCTCTTCGGCCACGCTGTGCTGTTCCTCGGCGGCGGCCGATATCTGCAGGTTCTGGTCGCGAATCTCGTTGACCGATAACTGGATGCCTTCAAAACTGTCCCGCGCGCTTTCGATGGACGACACACTGGCGCGGGACAGGTCCAGGCAACTGCTCATCTTCTGCGTCACTTCCTCGGTCTTGCTGCCGAGGGTACCGAGCAGTTGTTCGATCTCGCCGGTGGAGTCGGAAGTGCGCTTGGCCAGCGCCCGCACTTCATCCGCCACCACCGCAAAGCCGCGGCCTTGATCACCCGCCCGGGCGGCTTCAATGGCCGCGTTGAGCGCCAGCAGGTTGGTCTGTTCGGCAATCGCACGGATAGTGCCAATGATCTGGTTGATGCTGCGGCTGCCGGCCTCCAGCTCGACCATGGCGTCGGACGACTCGGTCAAGCGGCGGCCGAGCCGGTTGACGTTGTCCGTGGTCATTTCGATCTGCTGCTTGCCCTCGGCCACGCGGCGATGGCCGTTCTCGGCGGACTCCGCTGCGCCGCTGCACGACCGCGCCACTTCATTGGCGGTGGCCACCATTTCATTGAATGCCGTGGACACCAGTTCGACCGCTTCCCGCTGGCGCCCGGCGGCTTCGTTCATGTTGTGCGCCACTTCGCTGTTGACCCGTGAAGCGTCCTGCAAGTTGGTCGACGCCGCGCCAATATGCTGGATCAGCTGGCGGATCGCAGCGAGGAACTTGTTGAACCAACCGGCCAGTTCAGCGGTTTCATCCTTGCCCTGCACCCGCAGTTCGTGGCGCAGGTCTCCTTCGCCCTGGGCGATGGATTGCAAGCCGGTGCTGACCTGACCGATCGGCTTGACGATCACCTTGGAGAACGCCGCGGCGATCAGGCCAAAGATCAGGACCAGCACCGCCACGATGATTGTGGTCAGGTAGGTCATGCGCGTGGCGGCGGCCATCACTTCGTTGTATTCGATCAACCCCACATAACGCCAGCCCAGGCCGGGGGAGGTCCAGATATTGGCCATGTAGCGCACGCCATCGATCACCACTTCGGTCGATCCCTGGGCGGTCTCGGCCAAATGTGCGTACGGCGCGCCAAGGTCCTTGAGCGGCTTGAAACTGTGCTTGGCATCGCGAGGGTCAACCAGGACCACGCCGTCTTCGATCAGCATCACATAGCCGCTTTCGCCCAGCTTGATACTCTTGACCAGCTCGGTGAGGTTCTTCAGCGACACACTCACCACGAATACGCCCTTGGCCTTGCCGGCGTTATCCAGTAGCGCCCGCGCGGTGCCGACCAGCGCGACGTCATCCTTGTCGTAATAGTAAGCCGGGGTGCGCACGGTCTTGCCGGGGCTGGCCATCGCCGCCTTGTACCAGGGGCGCGTGCGCGGGTCGTACTTGGCCAGTTGCGGGTCGTCGGGCCATTTGACGTAAGTGCCGTCTTCCAGGCCGATGGACAGGATCGCCGCAGAAGGATGGGTCGCGCCAAAACGCGCGAACCGTTCGATCACCTGCTGGGCCTGCGCCGGCATGGGCTGGCTGGCGGCGTTGTCGGGTCGATAATCCTTGAGGGTGTTCACGGACGTGTATACAGGATCTGCCGCCATTTGATCGACGTTCTGCAGCGTACCCTCGAAGAATTGCCGGATATTGCCATCGATCTGGCGTATCTCACGGGTACTGCCATCGATGAACTGATCGACTGCCTGGGTTCGCGTATTCATCACGGAGATCACCGCGACCAGGCTAACCGGGATAAACGCGACAGATACAAACGCAAGGACCAGCTTATTCTTTATTTTCATCGAGACGACCATCAGCGGAGAGGGCGGCCAAATCGCCGAGACACTGCGATTTGCTTTCACCGATGTTTCGGCTCGCTTGGGTTAAAGCTTTAGGGTTTTTTGTACACAATACAATTCGAGATTGTTCTGTATCCAATTGGCAGGCGATGCGCCGAACAACGCTGCGCATCACCTGGAATATCCACGCATAAGGGACCGCTTCAGTCCGCGATGGCGTTCAACGCAGCCAGCGCCTCGTCCGGCACAGCCCATTCGCCCACCGCAAGGTTTTCATGCAAATGGGCCACCGAGGAGGTGCCCGGAATCAACAGGATATTGGGCGAGCGCCGCAACAACCACGCCAGCGCCAATTGCTTCGGTGTTACGCCCAGCCCCTGCGCAACGCTGGATAAGGTCGAAGACTGAACCGGAGTAAATCCACCCAGCGGGAAGAACGGCACATAGGCAATGCCTTCCTCAGCCAGGGTGTCGATCAAGGCGTTGTCGTGTTGATGGGCGATGTTGTACAGGTTCTGCACGCAAACGAACTTGACGATGCGGCGTGCCTCGGCCACTTGGGTCGGCGTGACATTGCTGATGCCAATATGGCGTATCAACCCCTGGTGTTGCAGTTCAGCGAGGGTGTCCAACGCGGCGGCGTTCGAGCCTTCGCACGGGCCCATTGTGGAATGCATCGAACGGAAGTTGACCACGTCCAGCACCTCCAGCCCCAGGTTGCGCAAGTTGTCATGCACCGCCTGCGTCAGTTCTTCCGGGGTGGACGCCGCCAGCCATCCACCTTCAGCGTCACGACGGGCGCCGATCTTGGTGACTATCGTGAGGTCGTCCCGATAGGGATGCAGGGCCTCGTGAATCAGTTGGTTGGTGATATGCGGCCCATAAAAATCGCTGGTATCGATATGGTTGACGCCGCAGGCGACCGCCTCACGCAGCACGGCCAACGCGGCGTCGCGGTCCTTGGGAGGGCCAAATACGCCAGGGCCTGCCAATTGCATCGCGCCGTAACCCATGCGGTTGACCTCGCGGTCGCCCAGTATGAATGTCTTGCTGTTTTTCAAACCTGTCATCGGGGTCGCCCTTGCTTCAGCGGAGTAAGGCTCTAATATGAAGGATCCTTCAGATATTGGAATTCGCATTCCGTGAGCACCCTCAAAGCGTCCTTGAAGCCAAGAAAAACAGCGGTTCAGGCGCGCTCAGCCGCGACTGTCGAGGCCTTGCACACGGCAACCCTTCAGGTTTTGACCCAGCAGGGCCTGATCCGCTGCACAACCACCCGAGTGGCCGAGCGTGCCGGCATGTCGGTGGGCAGCCTCTACCAGTACTACCCGAATCGCGACGCGCTGCTCGCCGCCGTGCTGGCAAAACACCTGGAGTGGGTGGCCGAGGCGGTGGAGCAGGCATGCGCTCGCCATCGGCAGGTGCCGGTGGCTGAGATGGCCGCCGGCCTGGTCACGGCATTGGTGGCCGCCAAGTTACGCGATCAGGGCGCGTCCAAGGCCTTGTATGCCATCGCGGGCGAGCGGGGTGGTGCGGAGCTGGTCGCCCGCATCAATACGCGCATGGTGGCGGCCATCGCCGCGATGCTGGAGACCGCCCCCGATGCGCATTTCGAAGACCCGATCCTGACCGCCGGGATTTCGCTCAGCGCGATCGTCGGCCCGGTCAGGACGTTGCTCGAAGGCAATGCCTCGCCTACGTTCGAAGCCGGTCTTGAACAGCAGACCACGCTGCTGTTGCGGGCTTATCTGCAAGCCCATGGGCGGCCCGCTGCACTTAAGGCGTAGGGCAAGTGTGAACGTGATTACGCACGGTCAGTCCGTTTGCAACGGGGCGGCCGCGGCCAGGATTTCAGCTGTCTCGATCACCCTGGCGTAGTCCATCGCCAGATTGCTCAGCGACAATGCATGCACGTCCTCCGCCGGCCACAGGCGCCCGGCCAAGTCGGTTTGATCGAACGTGTAGCAGGCGTCCGCCGCCACGATTACCTCGAAGCCGAGGTTGCCGCCGGATCGCGCCGTGGCTTCAACCGAGTTGTTGGTGATCACCCCAACAATCACCAACTGCTTGATCGAGCGCACATGCAGCCAACGCTCCAGGCCCGTGGCGGTGAACGCATCCGGGACGTTCTTTTCCAGTACCTGCTCATGCGCCAACGGGCACAAGGCCGGCTGGAATTCGCAGCCAGGCTGACCCGGCCAAAAGACCGAGTCGGGAGAGCGAGACATATGTCGGACATGGACAATGGGCCGCTGGGATCGCCGCCACGCGTTGAGCAGGTGCTGCATCTGCAACTCGGCGTGCGGGTTGTTGCGTCGCCCAAGCCTGGGATGGTTCATGCCCTGCTGCATGTCGATGATCAACAAGGCGGCGTTTGTCGCTAACGGTTCCATGGCAGCTCCTTTGACTGGCGAGAAGCGCAACATATCAGTCGATACATGGGCCATGGCAGGGATTTATTCGAAGCCCGCAGCATTTCCCATTACACTGCGGCGCAAAATTTCAGCAAGGATGCTTTGGATGCGTGTGTTATTGAGCGGTGCGTTCCTTTCCATGACCCTCACGGCTCCCGTGATGGCCGAGCCGCGCTCGTTCTCGGTCAATGACCCCAGCGGTCAATACCTGGTGGAGGTGTTGTTTCCAGAGGTGCCGCAAGACCTCCGCCAGCCGGCCCGCGCCCTGGTTACCCTGCGTGACCGGGCCACCCTCCAAACCCTGCAACAGCTGCAAACCCCTGCCGCCAATGTGCCGCTGGATCGCAATGGCAAGACAGACAGCGACCATCTGGTGGGGGCCTACGGTGTGTTGTATTTCGCCGATATCAACGCCGACGGCCGCCAGGACCTGGCTATCCGCAATGGCGAGGACGCCGAGGAGAGCCTGCAGTACCACTACGATGTGTACCTGCAAGACCCGCACAAGCCCCAATGGGTGCTGAACCGGCCATTGACGGAGCTGGCGAACGAAACCTTCGGCGGCATGTTCTCGGTGGACAAGGACGGCATTATCCATTCGCAAACCGACCGTGGCTGCTGCTGGACGCGCTCCAGCCGCCTGCAAATGCGCGAGGGTGAGTTGGTGCGACTGGATGCCTATACCCAGGAACAAGTGCCGCCCACCGAATACGGTGAAAACTCCAGCATGCCCAGCGGCTACATGCTGCGCACCACCGGTGTATTGAAGGACGGCAAGTGGCAGGAAACACCGCGCCTGGAAGGTCCCGTCAACGAAGATCCGCAGTATCTGGCCGGCACCCTCGACGGCAAGATCCCGGTGGCGCTCTGGTACCAGCAACAGGGCGCCGTGTTGATCGGTGAGCTGCGCTACACCAAGAGTGGCAGCGGCAAGCCGATCAAGTTGGTTGGCGACCAAAGCGACTATGACGACAAGCCTTTCGTCTACCTGCACGAATATACCGATGATGGTCATCAGACCGGCATTTGGCGGATCACCCGGGAAACCGTCGAGCCCTATCACTACAGCGGCACCTGGGTCAGTTCCGCCAAGGGGCAGCCGCGTGAACTGGCCATCCAGTTACGCCCGGAAGACCATGAACCCGAGTACGAAAAACTCAGTGATGTCGCCCGTGACCAGCGCAGCGGCCACTACCAGATGCGCGATGACTTCCTGGGCCGCGACGGTGATCTGGACCTGGAGATCCTGCCCGAGCGTGATGCCCAGGGCCGGGAGCTTGCACGATTGACCCTGACACTCAACGCCGCTGGAACCTCAAAAACCATCGCCAGCGCGCATCACACGGTTGCGATGGAAACCGAAAACCTGATTATCGTGCCGGAACCCCTGGCGTCTCGGCGCGTTGGCCCGTACCACATCCAACTGGTGAAAAACTTCGCGGTGATCGAACACAACTCGGCGCCGGACAGCCAGGATTACTTCACCGGGATGTACCGCAAGCAGCCTTGACCCGCGCGTCTTCCACCTTTTGAGGCTCAGTGACACCCAATGCCACTACACATTCGCCTGGCGCGACTGGATGACGCGCCGTTATTGCCCGCCATCGAGCATTCTGCCGCCCAAGCCTTTCAACTGATCGATGGCTTGGGCTGGCTGGCCAGCGCAGGCACCTTGACCGTCGAGCGTCATCGGCAGTGGATCGCGCTGTCGACCTGTTGGGTGGCGGTCGATGCCAACGATCAACCTCAAGGATTTCTGTGCGCAGAACGCCAGGGCGACGACCTGCATATCCATGAGGTGTCGGTCGCTCGGTCGCTGCACGGCCAGGGCTGGGGGCGCAAGCTGGTTGAGGCGGCGATGGACGCTGCGCGCTCACAGGCACTGCGCGCAGTGACCCTGACGACGTTCAGGCAGGTGCCGTGGAATGCACCGTTCTACCGCCGCCTGGGGTTTGAGCTGCAAGCCGAGGCGTCATTGGATCAGCGCTTGGCCGGGATTTTGGCAGACGAGTATGCACAAGGCTTTGAGCCCGGCAGCCGCTGCGCCATGGTGTGGCGGGTGGCCAGAGCTTGACCACCCGACGACCTTTCAGCCCGGCCCCCGACTTTGCTGGATGCGGTGGGTCGCCTGTCAGCGATTGAAACGTTCAACCAATGCATATTGGGTGGACGCGGTGCGGGTCAGCTCCTTGCTCAGGTCGGTGGATTGATGCGCCTGGACCGAGGTCTGGTCGGCCAGTGTGGCAATGGTTGTGATGTTGCGGCTGATCTCCTCGGCCACGGCGCTCTGTTCCTCGGTGGCGGCGGCGATCTGGGTGGTCATGTCGGTGATGTGGGACACCGCTTCGCTGATGCCCACCAATGCCTGGTCGGCCTCAAGCACCCAAGCCACGCCTTCCTGGGCCTGGCGATGGCCGTTCTCCATGCTTTGCACGGCATTGTTGGACGACGCCTGGAGCTTGGTGATCAGCCCGTGGATCTGGGTGGTGGATTGCGAGGTGCGTTGTGCCAGCTGTCGGACTTCGTCGGCGACCACGGCAAATCCGCGCCCCATCTCGCCGGCACGGGCCGCTTCGATGGCCGCGTTGAGGGCCAGCAGGTTGGTCTGGTCGGCGATGCCTTTGATCACATCGACGACGGTGCCGATTTCATCGCTGTCCCTGGCCAGCTGCGCCACGGTGACACCCGTTTCGCCGACCACCGCGGAAAGCCGCTCGATGGCTTCGCGGGTATCCCGCGCCACCTCACGGCCGCGCCCGGTCAGCAAGTTGGCTTGCTGGGTGGCATCGGCGGTGCGCTGCACATGGCTGGCGACTTCCTGGGTGGTCGCGGCCATCTGGTTGACGGCGGCCGAGACCTGCTCGGTTTCGACGCGCTGGCGGTCCAGGCCGGTGGAGCTGGCCGTGGCCAGTCGGTCGGATTGCCCGGCCAGCGCACTGAGTTGCTCGGCGCTGTCCTGCAAACGGGTCAGGCAAGTCTTCAGGCGCGCGTTCTGGCTGAGGAACGCGGTTTCCAGGCGTGCCTGGGGACCGGCTTCATCGCTGTACATCTGTGCGATCAAGGCATCGGAGGTGGATGGCTCGACGCCGACCAGCAAGCGCAGGGTCGCGCGCTGGCGCCACTGTGAGCAGAGCAGCGCCACCGGAACCGCGACGCCCACCGCCACGGCAATGGCCAGCGGCGCGCTGAGGAACAGCCCACCCACCGCGCCGGCAAGGCCGGTGGCGATATACGGCACGCAGCTCATCAAGGCCGGCGCCCAGGTGTCCAGGGCGGCCACGGCGGCTTTACCCTGGCTCAGACGCCGATACAGCGCCTGGGCACGCCGGATCTCATCGGCGGTCGGCTTGACCCTGACCGACTCGAAACCCACCACGCGGTTGCCCTCGAAAATCGGCGTGACATAGGCGTTGACCCAATAATGATCGCCGTTTTTCGAGCGATTCTTGACGATGCCCATCCACGGCAGCCCCTGCTTGAGCGCACGCCACATATGGGCAAACACGGCGGGAGGCACGTCGGGATGGCGCACGATATTCTGCGGCGCCCCGATCAGGTCGGCGCGTTCAAAACCGCTGATATCGACAAAAGCATCGTTGCAGTAAGTGATCATCCCATCCACATCGGTGGCGGAAATGAGCTTCTGCGAAGGCGCGAGGGAAATCTCGCGTTGTGTCACTGGCTGGTTATTGCGCATTCGACTACTCCCTGAATTGCTAGCAGGTCATCGGCAACCGTACAGATAAGTTGATGGTATTTCGTCTGACAAGTGCTCTGGCGTGGCTTTATACCGGTGTCGATAGCGCATCAGCCTTGCCTGTCGGCGGCCGAATGGCGAAAGCACAAGACTTAAAACGCAAATCCCGGATAATGGCGGCCAATTTGAAGTTCGCTATTTTGGTAATCCCGCATGGAAATTAAGGTCAACTTTCTCGACAACCTTCGACTTGAAGCCAAGTTCGATGACTTCACGGTGATCGCCGATCAACCAATTCGCTATAAAGGCGACGGGTCGGCGCCGGGGCCATTCGATTACTTCCTGGCCTCGTCAGCGTTGTGTGCGGCGTATTTTGTGAAGCTGTACTGCCAGACGCGCAATATCCCCACGGAAAATATCCGCCTGTCGCAGAACAACATCGTTGATCCGGAAAACCGCTACAACCAGATCTTCAAGATCCAGGTCGAGCTGCCTGCGGACATTTCCGAGAAGGACCGCCAGGGTATCCTGCGTTCCATCGACCGTTGCACCGTGAAGAAAGTGGTGCAGGCCGGGCCGGAATTCATCATCGAAGAAGTGGACAACCTCGACGCCGATGCCCAGGCCTTGTTGATGCCCGGCAGCCCATCCGACGCGGGCACTTATATCGCGGGCAAGGACCTGCCGCTGGAGCAGACGATCGCCAATATGTCCGGGATCCTGGCCGGCCTGGGCATGAAGATCGAGATCGCCTCGTGGCGCAATATCGTGCCCAACGTCTGGTCCCTGCATATCCGTGATGCGCACTCGCCGATGTGCTTTACCAACGGTAAAGGCGCGACCAAGGAAGGCGCCCTGGCGTCGGCGTTGGGCGAGTTTATCGAGCGGCTCAACTGCAACTTCTTCTACAACGATCAGTTCTGGGGCGAGGAATTGGCCAACGCGCCGTTCGTGCATTACCCCGATGAGCGTTGGTTCCAGCCGGGGCGCAAGGATGAACTGCCGCCGGAAATCCTCGACGCCTACTGCCTGAAGATCTACAACCGCGACGGTGAGTTGCGCGGTTCCCACCTGTTCGACACCAACTCCGGCAACGAAGAACGTGGCATTGTCTCGCTGCCGTTTGTGCGCCAGTCCGATGGCGAGGTGGTGTATTTCCCGTCCAACCTGATCGAAAACCTCTACCTGAGCAATGGCATGAGTGCCGGCAATACCTTGGCCGAAGCCCAGGTGCAGTGCCTGTCGGAAATCTTCGAGCGTGCGGTCAAGCGTGAAATCATCGAAGGCGAGTTTGCCCTGCCGGACGTGCCGGCCGAGGTGCTGGCGAAGTACCCCGGTATCCTGGCCGGTATCGAAGGCCTGGAAGCCCAGGGCTTCCCGGTGCTGGTCAAGGATGCGTCGCTGGGCGGTGAATTCCCGGTGATGTGCGTGACCTTGATGAACCCGCGTACCGGAGGCGTATTCGCCTCATTCGGCGCGCACCCGAGTATGGAAGTGGCCCTGGAGCGCAGCCTCACCGAACTGCTGCAAGGCCGCAGCTTCGAAGGCTTGAACGATTTGCCGCAGCCAACCTTTGAAGGCCATGCAGTCACCGAGCCGAACAACTTTGTCGAACACTTCATTGACTCCAGCGGTGTGGTGTCGTGGCGCTTCTTCAGTGCCCAGTCGGATTACGAATTCGTCGAGTGGGACTTCTCGGGCCAGGGTGAAAACTCCAACGCCGAAGAGGCCGCGACGCTGTTCGGCATCCTCGACAACATGGGCAAGGAGTCGTACATGGCGGTGTACGAGCACCTTGGCGCCACGGCCTGCCGCATCCTGGTGCCGGACTACTCGGAAATCTACCCGGTGGACGACCTGATCTGGGACAACACCAACAAGGCCCTGTTTTTCCGCGCCGACATCCTCAACCTGCACAGCCTCAGCGATGCCGAGCTCAAGGCCCTGGCCGAGCGCCTGGTGGAGAGCGAGCTGGACGACTACACCGATATCACCACCTTGATCGGCATCGAGTTCGACGACAACACCGCTTGGGGCCAGTTGACCATCCTGGAATTGAAGCTGCTGATCTACCTCGCGTTGCAGCAGTACGAAGACGCCAAGGAACTGGTGGAAATGTTCCTGCAGTACAACGACAACACCGTCGAGCGCGGCCTGTTCTACCAGGCGGTGAACGCGGTGCTGGAGATGGAACTGGACGAAGACCTGGAACTGGCGGACTACGAGGCCAACTTCCGACGGATGTTCGGTAACGAGCGGATGGACGCCGTGATCGGCTCGGTGAATGGCAGCGTGCGTTTCTATGGCTTGACGCCGACCAGCACCAAGCTGGAAGGGCTGGACCGGCATCTACGCTTGATCGAGAGCTACAAGAAACTGCACGGCGCGCGGGCCAATATCACCTCGGCCTGACGCACTGACCCGTGTGGGAGGCGCCACTACCTCTTCGAGATAGTGTTGTCGCGCATGCCTATGCCGTTCAGTTAAGTGCACATCGCCTTCTGTAGTAGCGAGCTTGCTCGCGAAAAACGTCAACGATAACGCGTGTTTCCTGAATCAACGCGGCGCCTGTGAGTTTTTCGCGAGCAAGCTCGCTCCTACAAAAAAAGCCTTAACTGAACGGCATTGGGGCTTGCCCCTCCCACCTGGGATTCATGGGGGCTGGAGGATTTATATCCGGGCCAAGGCTTGCGCCAGGTCCGCCCGCAGATCCTCGACATCCTCAACCCCCACCGACAACCGCACCAACCCATCGCCAATACCCAATTGCGCGCGCGTGGCGGCGGGGATGCTTGCGTGGGTCATGATTGCCGGGTGTTCGATCAGGCTTTCCACGCCCCCCAGGCTTTCGGCCAAAGCGAAGATTCTGACGTTTTCCAGGAAGCGCCGGGCGCCGGCCAGGTCGCTGTTCAAATCCAGCGAAATCATCCCGCCAAACCCGCGCATCTGTCGACGCGCCAGTGCATGCTGGGGATGGGACGCCAGGCCGGGATAGTGAACCCGTGACACTTGCGGTTGTTGTTCCAGCCAGGTCGCCAATTCCAGTGCATTGCTGCAATGGCGCTCCATGCGTAGGGCCAGGGTTTTCACGCCGCGCAGGGTCAGGAAGGCATCGAAGGGCCCGGCGATCGCGCCGACCGAGTTTTGCAGGAAGCCCAGGCGTTCGGCCAGTTCCGGGTTGTCGCCAACGATGGCGATGCCGCCGATCACGTCGGAGTGGCCATTGAGGTACTTGGTGGTGGAGTGCACCACGATGTCGAAACCCAGCTCCAGCGGGCGCTGGATCCACGGGCTGGCGAATGTGTTGTCGGCCACGCAGAGGATGCCGCGGTCACGGCAGATGCGCGCGATGGCGCTGAGGTCGGTCAGGCGCAGCAACGGGTTGCTCGGGGTTTCAACCCAGACCATGCGCGTGTCGTCTTGCAACGACGCTTCAAACGCCGCGCCATCGCTCAGGTCGACAAAGCTGAAACGGTGCCCCGCGCTGCGCTGGCGCACCTTGTCGAACAGGCGAAATGTGCCGCCGTACAGGTCGTTGCCGGAGACGATATGGGCGCCTGCATCGAGTAATTCCAATACGGTGGAAATCGCCGCCAGCCCCGAGGCGAAGGCAAACGCCTGGCTGCCGCCTTCGAGGTCGGCCACGCAGCGTTCCAGGGCAAAGCGCGTGGGGTTATGGGAGCGGCCGTAGTCGAACCCCTTGTGTACACCGGGGCTGTCTTGCAGGTAGGTGGAGTTGGCGTAGATCGGCGGCATCAGCGCGCCCGTGGTCGGGTCGGGTGATTGCCCGGCGTGGATCACGCGGGTGGCAAACGCACTTTTATCGGGCTGACTCATGCAAGGGACCTCCGTAGGTGATTGAGCAGGTCGACGCGGGTGATCAGGCCGTGGAAGCCCGAGGCGTCGGCGATGATGGCGACCAGGCCGCGATCCAGTTCCGCCTGCAATTCGGCGAGGCTGGCGCTGGGGGCCAGGGTTTGCACTTTATCGGTCATGGCGCTGGCGACGATCATCGAGAAATCCGCGGCGTCATGGTGCAGGCCCAGCAGGATGTCGGATTCGTCGATCACCCCCACCAGTGTCTGGCCGTCCACCAGCACCGGCAGTTGCGAGACATCGGCCAGGCGCATGCGCTGGAAGGCGGTGAGCAGGGTGTCGTCGGGGCTCACGCTGATCACGCGGCCATCTTCGAAGCGGCGGGCGATCAGGTCGCGCAGGTCGCCGTAGTGCTTGTATTGCAGCAGGCCCGCATCCTTCATCCATTGGTCGTTGTAGACCTTTGACAGGTAGCGCGTGCCGGTGTCGCAGACGAACGTGACCACGCGCTTGGGTTCGGTCTGCGCACGGCAATAGCGCAGCGCGGCGGCGAACAGGGTACCGGTGGAGGAACCGCCGAGAATGCCCTCGGCCCTGAGCAATTGGCGGGCGTGGTCGAAGCTTTCTTCATCGCTGATGGAATAGGCTTGGCGCACGCTGGAGAGGTCGGCGATCGACGGAATGAAATCCTCGCCAATGCCTTCCACCGCCCACGAGCCTGGCGTTTCCAGGCGGCCACTGCGGCTGTATTCCGCCATTACCGAGCCCACCGGGTCGGCCAGCACCATGGCCAGGTCGGGTTGTACGCGCTTGAAAAAGCGGGTCAGGCCGGTGAGGGTGCCCGCTGAGCCGACCCCCACCACAATCGCGTCCACGTCGTGCTGGGTTTGCGCCCAGATTTCCGGGGCAGTGCTGGTTTCATGAGCCAGGGGGTTGGCCGGGTTGTTGAACTGGTCGGCAAAGAACGCGTCGGGAATGCCCTTGGCCAGGCGCGCGGCCACGTCCTGGTAATACTCGGGGTGGCCCTTGCCCACATCGGAGCGGGTGATATGCACTTCGGCGCCCATGGCCTTGAGGTGCAGCACTTTTTCCGTGGACATCTTGTCGGGCACCACCAGCACTACCCGGTAGCCCTTGGCCCGGCCCACCAGCGCCAGGCCCAGGCCGGTGTTGCCGGCGGTGGCTTCGATAATGGTGCCGCCAGGGCGCAGGCGGCCGTCGCGTTCGGCGGCGTCGATCATGGCCAGGCCGATGCGGTCCTTGATGGAACCACCGGGGTTTTGCGATTCGAGCTTGAGAAACAGGGTGCAGGGGCCGGTATCGAAACGGCTGACGCGTACCAACGGCGTGTTGCCGATCAGTTCGAGGACGGCGGGGCGGGAAGGCGTAGGCATGTCGTCACCTGGTTACGGGATGGGCGTAGGGTGGGGGACAGCAAAAGGCAAAGCATGGCTTGGAACATAGGCCGGTATCGGGCGGCTCGCAACCGAGCGGTCGGCTGGGTGTCTTTTTTTGGCGCATGGGCGACGCTCGGGTGCGCCATCAACGAGCAGGCCCGAGCACCTGGATGGGCACGCGAGCCCGCTCATCACGGCGTTTCGGCCTTTGGCCTGGGGTTTGCTTTAAGACAGGTCAACTTGGATACAAGATGGGAATCCCTATGCAGAGCGTTATCGGCTGGACCCTTGGCGAATGGCACGCGGCCTATCGCAGCGGGGCGATGACCCCCGACCGGTTGTTGAGCCTGGCGGCGCAATACAGCGCGGATGACAGCGCCTGGATTGCCCGCGCACAACCTGAGCAATTGGCCATGCAACTGGCGCAATTGAACGACAGGCTGGACGCGGTGGGCGGCGATATCGACAAGTTGCCGCTGTACGGCGTGCCATTCGCCATCAAGGACAACATTGACGCGGCGGGCTGGGACACCACGGCAGCCTGCCCGGAATTCGCCTACAGCCCAACGTCGGACGCGACCGTAGTCGCCAAACTGCGAGCGGCAGGTGCGATTCTGATGGGCAAGACCAACCTGGATCAATTCGCCACTGGCCTGGTGGGCACGCGCTCGCCGTATGGTGCGGTGGGTAACAGTTTCAATGCCGATTACGTCAGCGGCGGTTCCAGCTCCGGCTCGGCGTCGGTGGTTGCCCGCGGGCTGGTGGCGTTTGCGCTGGGCACCGACACCGCAGGCTCGGGCCGAGTACCGGCAGGGTTCAACAATATCGTCGGATTGAAACCGACCAAGGGCCGGTTTTCGAATACGGGCCTGGTGTCGGCCTGTCGCACGTTGGATTGCATCTCGGTGTTCGCCCTGACCGTGGAGGATGCCGCCGCGGTGGCGCAGGTCGCACAGGGCTATGACGCCAGCGACGCATACTCGCGTAGCAACCCCTACACGGCGCCGGTGAGCGTGGGTGCCTCGATCAAGCTGGCAATACCGGCGAGCCTGGAGTTCTTCGGCGATACGCAGAACCAGGCGGTGTTCGAGCAGGCGGTCGAGCACTTCAAGGCGTTGGGCGCGGTGATCAGCGAGGTGGATTTCAGTGCGTTCAAGGCCCTGGCCGACCAGTTGTATTCGGGTCCCTGGGTCGCAGAACGCACGGTGGCCCTGGAAGGCATGCTCGAACACCAGCCGCAGGCCATCAACCCGGTGGTGCGCGGCATTGTCGAAAATGGCCTCCAGTACAGCGCCTGCGATGCCTACAAGGCCGAATACCTGCGGGCCGAACTCAGTCGCCGCATCAACGACACCTTGGCGGGGTTCGACGCCTTGCTGGTGCCGACCTCGCCGACGATTCGCACGCGCGCCGACATGGTGCTGGAGCCGGTGCGCTACAACGCGCAATTCGGCTACTACACCAACTTCACCAACCTGGCGGACCTGTCGGCGCTGGCGCTGCCGGCGGGCCTGCGAGCGGACGGTCTACCGTGCGGCATTACCCTGCTCGCACCGGCCTGGCATGACAGCGCCCTGGCGCACCTGGGCCAGCGCTGGCAGGCCAGCCTTGAGTTGCCGCTCGGCGCAACCGAACGCCACCTGCCGGCACCCGCTGCTGCCCAACAGGCACCCGGTACCGTGCGCGTGGCGGTGGTGGGCGCCCACCTGAGCGGCATGCCGTTGAACTTCCAACTGACCACACGCAACGCCGTGCTGGTGGAGCAGACCCTCACGGCCAGCACTTATCGTTTGTATGCGCTGCCCGGCACCGTGCCGCCCAAGCCGGGGCTGGCCAGGGCGGAAGGTGGCCGATCGATCATCGTCGAGCTGTGGGACATGCCTATCGCCCGTTTTGGCGAGTTCGTCGCCGAAATTCCCGCACCGCTGGGGATCGGCACCCTGATGCTGGCGGATGGACGCAGTGTCAAAGGCTTTATCTGCGAACCCTGGGCCCTGGCGGATGCGCTGGATGTCACTGAGTTTGGCGGCTGGCGCGCCTATGTCACCAGCAAGGGGTAAGCATGCCGCTTTCAACGCTGAAAAAACCGCGCGAGCGCCCGGACAGCCTGGCCGAGCAGATCTATGCGCAACTCAAGGCGGATATCTTCGACTTTCGCCTGTTGCCTGGCGACCGTTTCAGCGAGGGCGAAGTGGCCGAGCGCATGAGTGTCAGCCGTACACCCGTGCGCCAGGCGCTGTACCGGCTGGAACGGGAAGGCTACCTGGCGGTGTACTTCCGCAGCGGCTGGCAGGTGAAACCGTTCGACTTCACCTATTTCGAAGAGCTGTATGACGTGCGGATCGTGCTGGAACTGGCCGCTGTCAGCCGTTTATGCGCGATGGAGCAACCGAACCCGATCTTGCAAGGGCTGCAGGCGACCTGGCTGGTGGAGGAACGTGAGCGCCTGCAGGACAGCCAGGCGGTGTCGGCGCTGGATGAACACTTTCACTGCGCCCTGGTGCAAGCCACCGGCAACCGTGAGATGGCACACATGCACTACGCCCTTACGGAAAAGATCCGCATCATCCGGCGCCTCGACTTTACCCAGGCTTCACGCATTGCGGCGACGTACGAGGAGCATGGGCAAATACTCACCACGATCCTGCAACGGCGCGGCGATCAGGCGCAGCACTTGCTCAAGCGGCATATCGAACTGAGCAAGCAGGCAGTGCGCGAGATCACCTTGCATCGGTTGCAGATGGCCAAGCCGCGCATGCCTTGAACAACCCTGTAGGCGCGGCCTGCTCGCGCCTACAGCGGCATTATCGTGCCGGTGCCGAGAGCGGCTGCACCCGTGCAATCAGCGCCGCGCTGGCCCGCTGCATCGGTGCGCGCAATTCGCTGCCGATCAAGCCCTGCAATGCCAACGCCGCTTTCACCGGTGCCGGGTTGGGCTCCATGAACAACGTCTGGATCAGCGGCAGCAGCTGGAAAAACGTCTGCCGCGCTTCGGCCAACTGGTTATCCCGCACCTGCTGCCACAGCGCCACAAACTGTTCGGTATGCACGTGGGCCGACGCCGCGATGGCACCGCTGGCACCCAGGCACAGCGCGTTGAAGAGCTGGATATCCTCGCCACACAGCACATCCACTTCGCCGCTGGCCAGCAGTGCCAGGGTATTGCCGAGGTTGCCGCCACAGTCCTTGACCGCCTTGATGCGCTCATGGGCGACGATGTTCAGCAGGGTGGCCTGCTCGAAGGTCACGCCGGTGCGATAGGGGATGTCATAGAGAATGATCGGCACACTGGACGCATCGGCCACCGTACGAAAAAACGCTTCGAGGCCGGCCTGGGAAGGGCGGATATAGCTGGGCGCCGGCACCAGTAAACCGGCCACGGGGCGCTTGAGGACTTGGTCCTGGAACTGCAGCAATTCAATCTGGTTATTGCCCGCCAGGCCCATCACCACACGGTGCGCCGGCACCCACTGCAACACGGCATCGAGCACGGCCAGTTGTTCCTGGCGGCTCAGCGACGCGGCTTCACCGGTGGTGGTGCAGACCATGATCCCGGCCACGTGCTTTTCCAGCAAATGCTCAACCAAACGGCGCAGGCCGATAAAGTCGAGGGCGCCGTCATGAAACGGCGTGACCACGGGAACCCAGATACCTTGAAACGCTGACATGCTCTTTCTCCTGATGGTTGACCGATTAAGTCACCGTCAGAAGGGCAGAGGGAATTGTGCAAGGGGAGGGTGTCCGTCGCGCTCAATGTCCTGTCAGCTCATCTGACGGGACAGCGCGCCCCGGTCACATGAGCGACTGTTTCTTCGATTTGAGGGCGTGTGCAGCGCAATCTTGCGCCTTGGCAATCAAGCCAATGACGGAAAAGTTAACCAGCGACGTTGCGCACATGAGCGGACACACCCTGAAGAAGGCCTCCATCTTCAGGGTGTGTGAGCAAATGTGTCAACCTGATTGAAGGTGTTTTTCACCTTGTGGACGGTTACTCGAATTTATCGATGCGTGTATCGGAGTAGAAAAACTCATTCTTGTCCGTGCTCGACTCCAGGAAGTACGCATAGTCCGTCAGGTAGAACAGGTGGTTAACCCGGTTGTATTTGTCGTTGTCGTTGCGGCACGACAGGGCCTTGGCGCTGCCCAGCAGGTTGGGGTTGAGTTCACTGGCCGGCAATTGGCGCTCGACCACGCAGCGCGTGATGGTCTGTTTGTCGTAGTTGCCAATCACACTGTTGAGGGTCGAACGGGTGCTTTGGTAGACCAAGGTGTCGCCCACCGGCAGGGCTTTCCAGTTACCGGTGAAACTCAGCTGGGTCGTCGTCGTGCTTTCGGCCATGCTGCCGCCGAAGGTGCTCTTGGACACCAGGTCGATCAGGTTTCGCCAGCTTACCGATTGGGATTCGTAGCCTTCGCCACGCAGGGCGATCGACAGCTGGCCGCTGGCGGCGTCGCGGCTGATGAACTGCTCACTGGTCGAGTTACTGGTCTTGCCTTTCATGGTCGACGTGCCCGTGAAGTGCACGTACTTCAGGCTGCGGGTCGGTTTGTCCTGGTCAAATTGCGCCAGTGCCGCCAGCACCGGTGGCTGTACCGAGCCCAAGGCGATGGTCGCCGGGGCCTTCAGGCGCGGCTTGAACAGTGGCAGCGCGGCGATCTTCTCGGGGGTGGCGCAGACGCTGTTGAACAGCAATTCATAGTCGGTATCGCTGCCGACAATGTTGCGTGGCGTCGGAAAACTGTCGACCCGGCCGTCACTGACCCGATTGCGTGCATCCAGGTCATAGCCGGCCAGCTCCTTGTAGGTGCCGTTAGCGCAGGACACGGCAAAGTGCTCGCGCTTTTGCGCGTAAGGCGCGTCGTAGGGCAGGTCGTTGAGCACCGTTGGGTTATCGAACGCCGCCCAGAAGCGGACTTCGCCCTCCACGGTCTTGATGCTCGCGGCGTCAATCAGTACCCAATTGCCACGTTCATCCGTCTTGACCAGGCGCCAGTCTGGCTTGGGGGTCTGGGCGCACGCGCGCACGAAGGTCGGGTTGGCGGCCAGCTTCGCGTGCAGGTCGGCTGACAATTTGCGGGCTTCGGTGTAGCGCCCGGCCTTGAGTGGGTAGACCCGCTGCGAACCGTCGAGGTACAGCAAGGACAGTTGCGGCGAAGAACACGCGGCCTCGAACTGCATGGTGCGGCGTGCACCCGGCGTCGACAGCGGCATCAGCAGCTCGAAACTGAGCAGATCGCCTTCGCGCACGATGCTGTTTTCCACCAGCGGCTGGGCGAGGGTGTCGGCGAGCATCTGGTCGACTTTGCTGGCCTGGGTGGCGCAGCCGGACAGGGTGGCAAGGCCGCCCACTAACAAAAGGGTAGAGAAAAAGCGCACAGGAGCCTCTTTGAGTCCATTCAGGGATGTAAGGATGACGGCAAGTGGCGCCGAATCTTTAGCGTGCAGGGTGTGGCGGGGGCAAAGTCTAGTCAGCGTGGCGCGCTCTGTACAACGCCTGTGCAGCGGCCTTTGGGCCGTAGAGTGCCCCAAGGCGCTGCCGGGTGTGTTCAGCGATTGGCGATTGCGGCCTCAATCGTGGCGATGTCGATCTTGGTCATGCTCATCATCGCCTCGAAGGCGCGCTTGGCCGTTGCCGGGTCCGAATGGGTCACGGCGGCCGACAGCACGCGCGGGGTGATCTGCCACGACAACCCCCACTTGTCCTTGCACCACCCGCAGGCACTCGGCTGGCCGCCGTTGTCGATAATGGCCTGCCACAGGCGATCGGTTTCGGCCTGGTCATCGGTGGCCACCTGAAACGAAAATGCCTCGGTGTGCGGGAACGCCGGGCCGCCGTTCAGGCCGATACACGGGATGCCCATGACAGTGAAATCGACGGTCAGGACGTCGCCCTGTTTCCCCGCAGGGTAATCGCCAGGGGCGCGGTGGACGGCATTGACCCGGCTGTCCGGGAAGGTCTTGGCATAGAAATTCGCGGCCTCCTCGGCGGTGCCGTTGTACCAGAGGCAGAGGGTGTTTTTATGCGTCATCTCAGGGCTCCACGGTGGATGGGTGTGTGGAGTCTAGACAATGGGCTGAGGCGCGGCAGTCGCGCTTGTCGGTCCGGGACAGCCCTTACAGCTGGCGTTCGATCGCGGCCTTATCAATCACCGACCAGACGTGGGCGATCTTGCCGTCGACGTATTCATAAAAGACATTTTCGGAGAACGCGACCTTCCGACCGTTGATCGGCAAGCCGAAGAACTCACCCTTGGGCGTGACGTTGAAATTCAACCGGCTGGCGAGGGTGGGCGGGTCGGCGACCAGCAGCTGGATGTGGAAGACCAGGTCGGGAATTTCGCGAAAGTCCCGTTCGAGCATGGCGCGGTAACCGGCGACGCCCACGAGGCGGCCATTGTAGGTCACGTCCTGGTGCAGCAGATTGGGCAAGCGTTCCCAGTCCTGTTGGTTGAGGCAGTGGATGTATTCGCGGTAAAGACTGGCCAGCGCATTTCTGTCCATCTCATTCATTTCGAACCCTCCGTCAAGCCCGTCGCGCCATCAACAACACCGTTGCCGCTGCCGACAACAACCCCGCACAGCAGCGATTGAAGACACGCTTGCCCCGCGGCTCGGCAAACCAGCGGCGCATATGCAGGCCCATATAGGCATAGACGCTGATCGCGATCCATTCCAGCGCCAGGAACAGCGCGCCCAGCACAGCGAACTGCGGCGTGATCGGCTGGCCCGGTACCACGAACTGGGGGAGGAAGGCGGTGAAGATCAGGATGGCTTTGGGGTTGCCTGCCGCCACCAGGAACTCCTGACGCGCCAGTGCCCACAGGCTGACCTTGGCGGTTGCTGACTCCGCGTGCGCCTGTGGATTCGCACCCCACAGTTGAAACGCCAGATAAAACAGATACGCCGCGCCCAGAATCTTGATCCCGTAGAACAACAACTCAGAGGTTTGCAACACTACCGCGAGGCCGGCTGAGGCAAGGACGATCATTCCGGCGAAGGCGAGCAAGCGGCCAATGCCTGCCAGGCAGGATGTGCGGTAGCCGTAGCGCGTGGAGTTGCTTACGGACAACAGGTTATTCGGGCCAGGCGCCATGTTCAGGGCGAAGCAGGCGGGGAGGAAGAGGGCGAGGGTGGCGAGGTCCATGGCGGCTCCGGGTTTGAGCGGACGGGGAGGGGCGAGGATAAGGGGATTGGGGGCGGTTGGACAATGTTATGGCCAGCACACCTGGCTTTTTTTGCGGGATGGATCATCGGTCAGCCCCCCTTCAAGCTCTGTAAAAAGCTTGGGCAATACTGGGGGGAAGGCTTCAACAACATTTGACGTTAGCAAACACCTCGAGAAGAAAGCATGTTTGGAACGGAGCGGCCGGTTTTTCTTCAAGTCGTCTTGAATCCCGTCCGAGAGCATCGTGCCCTTTTTGAAGCATTGTCTGATGCCCAGGTAGAACAAACTACGCTATCGGTCTGCGGTGAATGGTTCGACGCAGGAGTCATCTGATCAGCTCGCACTGCGCTGATACGCAACTGTGGATGGGAAGACCGGTTCGCCTGGTCGATGGCACGACGATACCTGTGTCCTGCGACTAACCAGGGGCCATTTCTCGCAGCAACGCGGCTCGCGATGAAATGGCAACAGACCCTAGAGCTGAAAGCGCGAGATGTTCTCTCGCAATGTCACGCTAGTGCGTGCTAGTCCTTCGCTTTCCTGCTGAGCGCTGCGGAAGGCGGCAGCGGATTGCTCGGCGCTTTCGCTGACGGTCACGATGCCCCGGCTGATCTGCTCGGCAACGGTACTCTGCTGCTCGGCGGCCGCGGCGATTTGGTGGTTCATGCCGTTGATCCGCTCGATCATGGTTACGATCGTGCTTACCGCGTCACCGGCCTCGGAAACGCCGGACACCGACTGCGCACTGGAGCGCTTGCAGCGTTGCATATGCTGCGAGGTCTCGTCGGCAATTTTCTGCAGACTGGCGATCAGCCCCTCAATCTCTGAGGTGGCCTTCTGGGTACGCTGTGCCAGGCTGCGGACCTCGTCGGCTACCACCGCGAAGCCGCGTCCAGCCTCGCCAGCACGTGCAGCTTCGATGGCTGCGTTGAGGGCCAGCAGGTTGGTCTGGTCGGCCACCGACTTGATCACCTCAAGCACGCCGCCGATATTGCCGGTTTCATTCTTCAGCCGGCCCATGGCAATGTTGGACTGTTCGATTGTCTCGGCCAGCTCGCCGATCATGTTGACGGCATCTTTGGCCTTCTGCTGGCTGTACAGGGCCGCGCTATCGGCATCGCTGGCGGCACTGGCGGCGGATTCGGCATTGCGCGCGACATCCTGCACGGTGGCGGCCATTTGGTGAACGGCGGTGACGATCTGCTCGACCTCGCACTGTGCCATGGCCACGCTCTCGGCGTTTCTCAGGCTCGATTGGCTAAGTTCCTGGCTGGATTCGGCCACGGTCTGTGAGGACAGGTTTATGCCCTTGGTCATGTCCCGCAGGTTCTCCTGCATGCTCAGCAGGGCGGCCATGATGCTGGCTTGTGGTGGCTCAATCGTGCGCTCGCTAGCGCGCAAATCGCCCTGGGCAACTCGTTGGGCGAGCTGGTTGAGTTCACTCGGTTCGGCACCCAGCGCGCGCAGCAGGTTGCGGCTGATGACGTAGCCCAGTACCGCTGCTAGTAAGACGGCCAGCGCAGTAATGGCGAGCAACAGGTTGCGTTGTGACAGATAGTTTGCGTCATTTTCGCTGACCTGCAGGTCTGCCTTCTGGTTGGTGTAGCGCAGGAATTCGCCAATTGCCTGGGTCAGCTCGGCCAGTAAGGGTGTGCACTGCTCGCTGACCATGCGCAGGGCCTCGTCGTTTTCACCCTTGAACAGGTGTTCGGCAATGGTGTGTGCTACCGGTTTGTAGCGGCTCTCGACCTGCTCGATGGTTGAGAACAGTTCACGTGCCTTGGGCGACACATCATCATGGCTTTCAATTGCCTGGCGTAGCGCGGCGAGGCTGCCGGCCACCATTTGTTCGTTGATGGCAATTGCGCCTCGCTGCTGTCCTCTCGCGGTGACATTGCTGTTCAAGGCGATGTTACGCAGGGCAATCGCGCGCTGGGCGGCGGCGTCGTTCAGTGTGTTGGCGAGGCGGGCGCGCGCATCAATGCCATTAACGTAGAGAAAAAAGTCCTTATTGCTGTTAGCCAGGGCGTACAGCGAGATAGCGGCGATCAGCAGCATAAACGCGAGCAGGCTGGCATAGCCGGCATAGAGACTGGTCCGTGTAGAGAGCCGGGGAGTGTGCGATGGCATGATGTACCTGCGTAGTGGGAGGAGCGGTTTAGGGACACCTGCAAGCGTATGTATTCGCCCTTGGTCCGCATCCTGCGCAGGTATTCTTTTGTCCGACGGCAACCAGTCGCGGTGTTATTTCCTGGCTAGTCGAAACTTGTACAGATTTTAGTATTTGTACAAGTCTTGTACAACTATATTGGTGTGATGTCGTCATGGCATCACTCAATCCCGATGAGCGGTCAGTAACCTCCGATTTCTGGCAGGCGCGGGAAGTAGAGGTCTGGCTATCGGGCTGATGACTGTTTGGGGGCGATACAGCCCAAGGCCATCTTTGGGCCGATAGAATCCTGCGAGCGCTGTAAAAATGCGTGGCGTAATTTCTGTACAGGTATTTTGTATGGGGATGAGCTAGGGCGCGCTAATTGTGAGCATGCGCTGCGCTAGGGGCTGTTGCCGTTTCATCGCGAGCCGCGTTGCTGTGAGAAATGGCTCCCGGTTATGGGGGACGAGTTCATTCTCGGATCTCCATGCGAGATGGCGGGGGAGGTTTGCCCAACGTGCGGCGAGGAGGTTATGCAAATGGCGAGCGATGGCGTTGACTGCCCCACTTGCGGGATATCCATGCCGGCTGGCCGAGCATGAGAGGGGCTGGCGGATTCATCGACATGAACGTCTGATTGGTCGATTTTGTCAGCGGGGTTTGAGCAGCGCCACAGCCGGCCATTTACAACAAAATAACGCCCGTCCGGGGTTGTAGGGTTCATGAGCCTAGCTCCAGGTGTGCGACCCTATTTTTCATCTTATACCTGTCGATATAGAGAGCAGCCGCTCAAGCTGTGGACACGTTTAGCCGCGTCCAACCCACCCTGTTTACAAATACCTGCTGACACGAAGGATCCTGTGCATGCTCCAATCCCTGCTCGACAAAATCTTCAGTCGTCCTCTGACTCAGGAAGGATTTGCCAAAAAATTTATCGAGTCAGCCCGCAAGGCTGGCTACAGCGAGGCCATGGACTTTCAGACTAGCGAGTTTCGCATCCGTCATAACAATGGCTCGTACTTCAATCTTCATAACGCCTTTCGCGACTATCAAAATGGAGACAAGACCCAGAAGGCCGCAATTCTGAATGGGTACGTATCGACTCTGTTGGAGTCTGGCCAGAGAACCGGGACGGTCTTTGAAAACGTGAAAGCACAATTACGTCCGGTGATTCGAAATCTTGCCATGCTTGAGGAAGTTCGACTGGAGCACGCCAGAAATGGTGGCGACAAGCCGCACGATGTCGTTTATCAGTCCTTGGGCCGCGACTGTGTGATTATGCTTGCCGTCGACTCTCCCGAGTCCACCGCCACCCTTACGAGAGGCCCTGAAGCGCAGTGGGGTGTCACAATGGATGAGGCAGTGGCGATCTCCATTGAGAACTTGCGCGATGCGACGCACGAGGCCTTCGGTGAGATCATCCCTGGGCTCTACGCCGCGCAGTGGGCGGACGGATACGACAGCAGCAGAGTCTTGTTGCCAGATGTTCTACAGCGCGCACCCGTTAAAGGTCGACCGGTGTTCATGATCCCCAGCCGTGACGTCTTGATGGTCACGGGCGACAAGGACGAGCAAGGCATCCGTCAGATGGTCGAGCTTAGCTTCAAAGCGCTTGAGAGGGGCAGGGCAGTCTCCACCGACATTTATACCTATGACGGGCGCGATATCGTCCCATTTCACACTGATGATGAAACGGTCAATAACCGTCTGGCCACGCTGGAACATTTGCTGCTCCAGGGTAGCTACAGTAATCAGAAAGAGTTGCTCGATAAGGTCAATCTGGAAACGAGCGTCGATGTGTTTGTTGCCTCGTACCTTCTCTACGAGCTGTCTGACCAGAACGGCAAAACCGTATCGATGAGCGCTTGGACAAAAGGTGTGCCGACCCTATTGCCCAAGAGTGATCGCATCGTGTTGGTTGAACCCGTTGAGGGTGGGGAACCTACGGTCAAAACCGTTCTATGGAGCGAGTTTGAATCCGAGCTTGGCGATCTGCTGACTACAGAAACTGGCTATCCACCTCGCTATCGGACACTAGGATTTCCTTCGGCAGAGCAGCTTAATCGCCTGACTGCCTTGTGATCGCCGCTCAACTAATCTGGCGCACTGCGATGGAGGTATGAATGCCCGACACTTACAGCGCGCATGATCATGCGAACCGCAATCAGGCAGAAATCCTCGCCAGCAACCATTGCGCTTGCTTTGGTTGCTATGCGGTATTTCCTGCTTCTGATGTGACACGGTTTACTGAGACCAAGGCATGGTGTCCAAAATGCGAGGCTTTCAGTACGGTCGTTGGCGATGCCTCCGAGCTGCCTTTGGATCGAGAGTTTCTGGAGGTAGTTCACGATCACTGGATCGGGCCTCAAGATTGGTTGGATGAGATGGCGGCGCAGACTCATGCGATCGCAACTGCTGTTTACAGGCAGACAAGCACAACGATGGATGAGGAACGAGTTCGTCCTTGGTGGAAGTTTTGGCGATGACACTCCCAATTATCCAGCGGTTGCATGTGATCAGTAGGAGTGACCGCTTTTGGCCGATTTTTGCCTATGTCTAAGGGCAGCGGTCGGCCCAGAGTGTGTAAAAACGGGCCAGTGCAATGTCGGCACGTAGCCCCGACGGTTTTTGCTATGTAGTCGCTCGGGGTAAGCCCTGCGGGTCGTCACTAGGGTCTTGGAGGCTTCAATAAAGCCCCTACGATGCCAGGTGGGCAACAAAGCCAACCATTTCAAGCTGACAACGCCTTCATTAAGCTGCTGGTGCCAAGGATTTTCATAACGCGCTTCATGTTGTAGGCGAGCACGTTCAAGCTCATTTCTGCACTGACGCCTTCCAGCCTTCGCGTCAAAAAATGCGTGGCGCCCATCCACTGTTTGAGCGTCCCGAAGGGATGCTCAACTGTGCGCTTTCGGACTCGCATCATGTCCGGCGCGTTGCTCAGCCGGACCTGCATCTCTTCCAATATCGCCTCATGCTCCCAGCGCCGAACACGGCGTTGCTTGCTCGGTGTGCACTGTGTTTTCAAGGCGCAGCCTTGACACTTTGAACTCCAATAACGATGCAGCTTCATGCCTTTCTCGACGCTGGAGAAACGCCATATCAGCGTTTCTCCAGCTGGACATACATAGTGATTTTTCGCCGCGTCATAGATAAAGGCATCGTTGTTAAAACGCCCATCAGCTTTGGCTCCAGAGGTCATTGGCTTGGGCACATACGCGGTGATATCAGCGTTGTGACAAGCCAGGATTTCCTCACCTTTGAAATAGCCTCGGTCGGCCACCACCGAAAGCGAATCTGATGCCATGGCCTCGCGCGCCTGCTTGGCCATTGAGCTGAGCTGATCACGGTCGGAACCGACATTGGTCACCTCATGAGCAACGATCAAATGGTGCTGAGCATCGACTGCTGTTTGCACGTTGTAGCCAACGATCCTGTACCACGCGTCATCATTGAACGCGCGTCTGGATCGGTCAGTGAGACCTGTTTATCCGGTGAGTCGTTGAGCCGTATTTCAATCGCCTGAAGCTCCTTCATTTGCACTTTGAGCTTGGCGATTTTCTCTTCCAGCCGCACCGTCTTGGCTTCAGAGGATGTGGGCTCTTGCCGATCCGCAGTATCAAGTGCCGTTAAGTAACGGTTGATGCTCGATTCGATTTCCTCCATGCGCCGCTTCAGTTTGGCACTGGTGAAATTTCGGTCGCGGTTGTTGACGGCTTTAAACTTGCTGCCATCAATGGCAACCAGATTTTCACCGAATAATCCCAACTGCTGACATAGCACTACGAACTGGCGACAGACGCCTCGGATAGCCTTGCTGTTGTCTTTTCGAAAATTCGCGATGGTCTTGAAATCGGGCATCAAACGCCCTGTCAGCCACATCAACTCCACGTTGCGTTGAGCTTCTCGTTCAAGACGCCGGCTCGATTGAATGCGGTTGAGATAGCCGTAGATGTAGATTTTCAGCAAGATTGCGGGGTGGTAAGCAGGTCGGCCGGTATCGGCTGGAATGACGCCTTCAAAACTTAGATTGACTAGGTCGAGTTCGTCGACGAAAACGTCGACTACTCGCACCGGATTTGTGTTGCTGACGTAGTCGTCAAGGCTTTCGGGAAGCAAAGTGCTTTGTCCGCGATGCTCACCTTGAATAAAGCGCTTCATTACCGACCCCCGAATGGATCACGCCAAAAATGATAGTAAAAGCATTCTGATTCAGCCGCTGGCATGCGTTCGCTGGTTAACAGTTTTTTGAGGTAATGACGATGAGCCGATTGCACATGGTAAATATTGACCTGAGTGGGGTGTCAAGCTCTGAGGACCTCCATTGTGTCTTGAAGGATGCGCTCGGTTTTCCTGGGTGGTATGGCTGTAATTGGGATGCTTTCTGGGACGCGATAACGGGTCTAGTGGAAATGCCCGAGCACCTGAAAATTTCAGGGTGGAACATGCTATCCAAGCGCTTACCTGAGGATGCGAGGCTCATGCATGAATGCCTTACCGAAATGAAGGTTGAGTACCCAGCGCTCGCATCAGATGTAGATTTCGGCTAAACGATCCCAAGCTGACATTTCGCCAGTTCCACCTAGAAACACAAGCGTCGCGCGGAGGTACTTTCCAAATCATTCAGCGGGATGCCTGTCTCCCCTGACGCCGGCTGAACATCTGTTTTTACACACTCTGGGCCAGAAGCGGCCATTGCGACCATGCAGTACGATGCACTCCTACCGTTAGATCATTAGGGCTAATCCATGCAATTCCATGGTTTCGTGTTTGGGCATATCGAGGTCGAGATTCACGACCGTGCATACGATCTGCATAACTTCTATCAAGCCGGCGCCATCATTTACGACATCGTGGATCGGTCGATTGTACTTAGCTTCACTCGACGGAGTGACTCATGGGTGCCGACTGAAGAAGCACGCAAGATTACTATCAGCTTCCATGAGGTTGACTACTTTTCAGCGAGTGGGCGGGATGAAAACCTGGCTGACAGTGACGGTAATGTTCTTCATTCGATTGGAGTGGTGGAGTCCGGTGCGGAGACACAAACCTTTTACCTCACAGATAACATCCAACCAGATCATCACCTTGTAATACGCTTCGAGTCTGGCCTGACATTACGAGTACAGGCCGCTGAAGCGCGGTGCGAAATCGTTTTCTGAGCGGCACATAACTATGGCCCTCGACGTCTGCTATGGGTCGAGCGGAGCCTGCTTGTCGATATCTGGTGCGAGGAAATGGGCAGGGCTTGATAAGCCCGCTATCGACCCACAGCTGCCGTCTAGATCAGTTGTGATCTTTGTTGGAGCGGGTTTACCCGCAAGGAGGCTGCTTGAGCAACGCACATACTCTTTGAGCGATGTCATCTGCGCCATCGGGAATGACCACTGAAATGCCTAAATAGTGTTCAAGGTGCAGGGTAAGCGTGTGTTCATCCACTAACAGATCCCAGTAGCGCTGGTCCGAGCCATCGAGCCTCTCTTTCCAGCAACCGCCCAGCCCTTGCTCAAGAACCCGGGCCACATACTCGAAAAGTTTCCAGTCAGCTTCTTCTGATACTTCAATTCTCACCATGCGTCACCTCACGACCAGCAGTCCCTCGATTCTGGTGGCTCCTGCGAATGGCCGCAATGGGTCGTTTTCTGCCTGTTGCGACCGACTCAAAACGGCCAGAAGCAGTCACTATTGGCCCTGTTAAAGTACCTCTCTGAACACAACTCACGGACGGCTTCATGGAACGATTCCATCCTCGTGGCATCGATGCAGACGGTTATATCCTCACCGTGCCCAACGTCGAGATACAGCCGCAGTTTCAAGATTTACTGGTGGACGTTTGCATGACGCTCACTCGCTCGGAACCTCTGCTGGACGGGATTTATATTTATGGCAGCGTCGCTAGAGGCGACGCCGTGCTGGGGGTTTCTGACCTTGACCTAACCCTTGTTCTGCAGAGCACTCCTACGTCGCAGGATCTCGAAATGTTCGAGTCGAAAAGGCGCACGCTGGAAAATCGGCATACCGAAGTCATCAAGATCGATTTCGACATCGGTAGTCGTTCTGAAGTATTGGCGGCAGACAACCGATTGAGCTGGGGGTATTGGCTCAAGCATCACTGCCGTTGCTTATGGGGGAATGATCTGAGCAAGCGCTTCGACCGGTTCAAGCCGTCGCGTGATATCGCCATTGCCGTGAATGGTGACTTTGAATCCGAATTGACCCGGTATGCCGATCTTATCGATCAGGCGACCACACCGACGCAATCCCTACGCTTGCAACGGGAAGCCTCGCGCAAACTCATCCGGTCAACTCAAGTACTTCGCTCTGAAAAGGACCTGATGTGGCCGCAAACACTCGAAGAACATGTCGAGCTGTTTGTTCAGCATTACCCGTGTATGAGCATGCAGATCTCTTTTTTCTTGTCCCAGGCAAGGAGCCCGTATGCTAAGCCAAAGGAGTTTACGGCTCAGCTCCATTTTTTTTTGACCTGGATGGCTACAGAAACCGGTTAGGTCCATTTTTACCTACAAAAAATCAGCAATTACAAGTGGTTTCTCTGTGGCAAATATTGACTCGTAAATTGCTTCGTAGGGTGCCTCACGAGCCAACCAAGCGCCGGCGCTGTAGGCTCGAGCCTTACAGAAAAACGATAGGTGCCTCTCATCTCCGCGCTCGAAAAGTCTGAAATACTGCACCTCCATTTCAGAACAAAGGTTGTCGAAAAGCACTGGATCTAGCTTTGACAGCGTGACCATAATTTCGGCTGGATCTAGCCCGGCGTCACTCGCCGCCCATAGGACAATACGAGTAGCCACGTCCAATTTTTTGCTTGGAATGATCGCGTCCAATGCATGTTGAATATTTGGGTAGCTGGATGCCAAACGTGAAGGTATGTCTTTTTCCTGACCCGCTTTAGAGGGAATGTGAAAGACCTGAGGTTGTTTGTCTAATGCTCTTTAGATTCATCGGCACTGTTCACACAACCTGGACCCCATAGCTGCCGGTGACAGCCGCCAGAAAACGGTCAGAGGAAGTGGCCGATAGATGCCACGAACCTTCTAGCCTGTGTCCTCGCAGGAGTGTGAGCTTGCCTTCGTCCATAAGTATGTCAGTAGTTTGGTACAGTCACCATGCATCATATAATCGGCTTATATGCATCGAAAAAAACAGAGCATTTGGGTCCGCTAGACCCAGAAGACCGAATTACTTTCAGGTCTGACTGCTTTCATACGTTTGGATATTTTTCCCTTATAGCACCTGCTTTTGAACGATATACACAAAGAGATGCAGGGATAGGCATTGAATCAATGAATGTAACGTTCCGCTTGAGAAATGACGATCTAGCTGACGTACTGGCAATTTTGAACGATCTCGAAACACAGCTCTGTCAGCAACCAAAGAGTTGGCAGGAGTATCTCGGTGAAATCCAACATCCAGGGCAAGAAAAGCGGCCAATCAAACCGCTGTTATTCAGACGTCGAGCCGTTCGGATTGTCGAAAGATTGCGAGCGTTAATGCTTAAAGCCCAAGCCCACGATAAATGCTTGGTATATGGAAATGGTATTTTCTACCGAACACTGTGCGGTATAAAAATGCCAACCGGTACCGTGTACTCCTAGAGCCGAGCCTACGGTTCAAGCGTTCTCTTCACTTGTCGAGGACGGGATAAACCCTATCCGTTAATCAAACGAAAGGGTCCAGCCAAGTGGCAACCGCTGGCCGGTTTTCGACCGTACGAAAGCCTGAAAACAGCCAGGAGCAACCGTCTAGGATATTTCATATAGCCCACCACCAGGCTTGCCTGTCACCACCAGAAAGTCCTGACGCGCCAGTGCCCATAACCCCACAGGGCGAAGCCGGCGGGGAGGAGGGCGACGGTGGCGAGGTCCATGGCGGCTCCGGGGCGGGGTGTCGATCATGCAAGGACGCGGCGCTGAGCTTGACCGATCAGGGGGCTTAACCAAGCGCCTGTTGCTTGGCAATCTCTTGGTTGCGCAGAATGAACCGTTGCAACTTGCCACTTGGGGTCTTGGGCAGATGGTCGACAAACTCCATTTCCCGCGGATAAGCATGTGCGGCTAGACGCTGGCGTACATGCAGGCGCAGCTCCTCCGCCAACTCAGGGCTTGGCAGGTAGGGTGTGTTCAGCACGACAAACGCCTTTATCAACTCGGTGCGTTGCGGATCGGGTTTGCCGATCACGGCCGCCTCGACCACCGCTGGGTGTTCGATCAGCGCGCTTTCCACATCGAACGGTCCGACGCGGTAGCCGGACGTGGTAATCAGGTCATCATTGCGGCCGACGAAGCTGATACTGCCGTCGTCATTGAGCTCCACAATATCGCCGCTCAGGTAATAGCGCCCTGCAAAGGCCTGGGTGGGCATGCCGAGGTAGCCGTCGAACCAGCACAACGGCGAGCGCTCGCGATCAACGGCCAGGACGCCCGGCTGGCCGGCTGGCAATTCCCGGTGTGCCTTATCCAACACGACGATGCGGTATCCGGGCACCGCATAACCCGCTGAGCCTTCGCGGACCGGGTGACGCAAACCGTGGTGATTGCACAGCACCATGCCGATTTCCGTTTGCCCATAGTGGTCGTGAATCACCACGCCAAGCTGTTCGGCAAACCACCGCACGACTTGCGGGTTGAGCGGTTCTCCGGCGCTGCTGACGGCCCGCAGGCGCCCACGAACGGCGTCGGCGAACTCGGCCCCCGCGGCGATCAGGAAGCGGTAGGCGGTGGGCGAACCGGCCAGGTTGTTGATTGCGTACTTGGCAATGATGTGACGGGTACTTTCCACCGTGAAGGGGCCGTCGTAGAACAGCGTTGCATACCCACAAGCCAGCGGGCCGGTCACCGCGTAATACAAACCATAGGCCCAACCCGGGTCAGCCAGGTTCCAGAAGCGGTCGTCCGCACGCAAGTCAATCGCATCACGCATATAGCCCTTGAAGGCCAGAATCGCGCTTAACGGCACCTCCAGCGGTTTGGCCGGCCCGGTGGTGCCAGAGGTACACATCAACAGGAACGGCGCACTGGCATCCAGCAGCACCGGCGCGCAATCGTCAGCCTGGCGGTTCAGTGCGCTCCAGAAGTGGTGATCAGCGGGGTTCTGTGGGGCGCCACCGGTCACAACGATGCTGGGGCAGTCAGTGACGTCGTCCAGCTTCGGACGGTTGTGCGGGTCGGTCACGATCCAGCGGGCGTTCGAGCAGTTCAAGCGTTGTTCGATGGCCTTGGGGCCGAAGGCCGTAAACAGCGGTTGGTAGACCGCGCCGATGCGCCAGGTGCCCAAAATGGCAATCAACAGTTCAACCGTGCGTGGCATCAGGCCGGCGACGCGATCGCCCGGCTTGACGCCTTGTTCACGCAAGAAATTGCCGAAGCGCGCCGCCTGGCGTTGCAGGTCGCGAAACCTGTAGCGCTCGGCATGGCCATCCTGCGCTTCGCAATACAACGCCACGGCCTCGCCGTGGGCATGCCGGTCGCAGCATTCGACGCAGGCGTTCAAAGCAGTAAGTTCGCCATGCAAATCCTGGGTGGCGCTCTGCAGATAATCGAAGGATTCAACAACGTGTTCATAATCGCGCATATCGACACCTGATTATTATTGTGGGGATCGGTCTTGCGAAAACCCCAGCAGCCTCTACATGCAGGCATGGCAACGGCTGGCTGTCGCCACCGGCTGGGGTGTGTTCATGGGGCTAGCCGTCCATCATGTCGGCTGCTTGCTGGGTGGCCTGGCTGGTTCGCGTGGCCAACTTGCGGACTTCATCGGCGACCACTGCGAAGCCGCGTCCGGCTTCGCCTGCGCGCGCCGCCTCAATGGCTGCGTTCAGCGCCAGGAGGTTGGTCTGGCTGGCGATGCCCTGGATGGTGGCGACAATCTGCGTCAGCTTGCTCAAGGTTTCCTGCATCATGCGGTGTTGCTGTTCCTGAGCCTCGCGCAGCGCACGCTCTTCATGGCTGGCATGGATATCCGTAATGGCGCCCACGACTCTTTGCGGGGAGCCATCGTCCGCGCGCCGGGTTTGGCCGCGGCCGCGAAACCAGCGGTAAGTGCCGTTGTTGTGCTTGAGTCGATAATCCACGTCAAACGGTGTTTTGCCGCTGCGGTCGTCGACATGGGCGACGAACGCAGCGATAGCCCGTTCGCTGTCGTCGGGGTGCAGGCGCGAGGTCCAGCTTTCCAATGTATTGGGAAACTCCTCGACCGTGGTGTACCCCAGCAGCCGACGCATTTGCGATGACCACCAGATGGTATTTTTCGGGTTCGCCGGGTCGCCGGCCACGACCTCGATATCCCAGAGCCCGTCATGGAGCATTTCCCGGGAGATGTCGAAGCGTGTCGCCGCCAGTTCCAGCACCTCGTCTTGCAGGTGTTGTTGGTGAATGTCCCGCAGGCTGCCACCCATCGCCACAGGCAGGCCTTGCGCATCGCGGCGTGAATCACCGCTGATCCTGCACCAGCGATAGTCGTCGCCCGATGGGGGCTGTATTCGCACGTCCAACACAAACGGCGTACGCCCGCTGCGATCGGCCAGGTGCCTGGCGAGGGTATCCAAATGGCGTTGACGGTCGGCCGGATGGAGCTGTTCGTTCCAATGGCCAAGCTGATCAATGCCCGCAGCCAGGATCGACGCAGACCCCGTCCACCTCATTGCGCATGCCAGTGACGGTGCAGCGGTTCCATTCACCTCCAGCTCCCAGAACAGTTCACCTGCGCCGTGGCTGACCAGGGCCCAGCGAGCCTCCCATTGCCGCAAAAGCGCGTCACGGCAGGCCACGCGCTCGTCCAGTTGGGTGACTTCCTGTGTCAGCGCGCGTGCCTGTTCTTTCAGGGCGCTGCGCTCTTGCAGTAATTGCTCGACGCCGGTCAGGATGCGTCGCAACAAAGGGTTGTTCGACGACAACGGCGTGCATGCCTGGTCAGGCTGGTCCAGTCTGTCGGCAAGCGGCGCCAAGACCCAGCGGGTGGTACGGCTAAAAAAGAGCATGGTGTACCTCTACCGGGTCAAGTCGGTTGAACCGCCATGGGGGGGCGTGGGGCGTGCCGATAAGGCCTCGGTGTCAAAGGCCGTCGCCGCCGGCAGGGCCTGCCAGGCCAGTGGGCCGGCGGCTATTTCCTGGGCACTCAGCAAACAATGGTCGAGTTCGCGCTGCAAGACGCGGGTGTCGAGCCCCTGGCCGATGAAGACCAGCTCCTGTCGGCAGTCGCCGACAACGCTGTCCCACTTGGCCATGATGCCCTGCAACCGATATTCGTCCCGCGGCCATTGCGATGGCTCGATGAAGTTCCACCAGCGCCCGACATAATCCCACTGGAACTGCTTGCCGCTTTGCGCCAGCAGGCCGATTTCCAGGTGGCGGCTGGCGAGCCAGAAGTAACCTTTGCTGCGCAACAAGCGACCGTTGCGCCAGGGCTTCTGTAGAAACTCGAGCAAGCGCTGGGGGTGAAAAGGCGCACGCTCCCGGTAGACCCAGGATGTCACGCCATAGGTATCCGACTCCGAGGCCGGCGTATCGGTAGCTTCCATTTTACGCATCCAGCCCGGCGAGGCTGCGAGGCTGGGTAAATCAAACAGATGGGTGTCGAGGAGGCTGGACAGCGCGACGTTCCCGTGAGCCATCGGCATGATCCGCGCGCTCGGGTTGAGGCCAGCGAGGATCGCGTGCACTGCCTGGTAGCTGGGCTCGTCGATCAGGTCCCGCTTGTTGACCAGAATGACGTTGGCGTACTCCACCTGTTCGATCAGAAGATCCGCCAGGTGACGCGTGGACGTGTGCGCCTCGGTGTCGGCGTGGGCAACGGTATCCGTCGATTCCAGCAGCGCCTGAAATTGGCTGCCATCGACCACCGTCACCAGTGTATCAAGGCGTGCCAGCTCGCTGAGGCTGAAGCCTTCGGTGTCGAGGAAGGCGAAGGTCTCCGCGACCGGCATCGGTTCGGAGATCCCCGTGGATTCGATAAGCAGGTAATCGAAGCGCTGCTGACGTGCCAGGTCACTGATCTGTTCCAGCAGGTCGGCGCGCAGGGTGCAGCAAATGCAGCCATTGCTCATCTCGATCAACTCATCGCGGCCACGGTGCAGCGAGACGTCGCGCTGCACCGATTCGGCATCGAGGTTGACTTCGCTCATGTCGTTGACGATGACCGCGACCCGCAGTCCTTGGCGATTGCGCAGGATAGCGTTGAGCAGGGTGGTTTTGCCGGCGCCGAGGAAGCCGGAAAGGACCGTCACCGGCAGTCGGCCCGCCTGGGCGCCTTCAATCATGCGTTCACCGCTTGGGCACCGGGGGCCTTATCCAAGTAGCTTTCGAAAAGATCGACCACGACGTAACCGTCATCTGCCGCGTCACCCCATAGATCTTTCACGCGAAACTCGACGTGGTAGGTAGGCTGATGGGCTGCGCTCAAGTCGCCGTGGCCAATGGCGTCGGGGAAGGGCCACTGCTCTGAGGTGCGGTGCAGGACCACGCCTTCCTTACCGCGCACGTAGGCCGGCATGCGGATATGCCCCGCCACATATTCGTCTCGAACCACAACCCGATCGCCCACTTCGAAGGGCGGCCTGCCGGTGATCGCCGGGCGACCTGTCGCATGGGCGGGGTTCGCCAGCTTGAAGTGGGAACCCAATGCCTGATCGAGCTCCGCCTGGGTGATAACGCCCGTTTCCACCAGCAGCGTGGCGGTCGCGATGATGTAGCGTTCGTAGTACTGGGTGCCGACATGCTGGCGAACGTCCAGGCGTTCGACGGCGTGACGCACTTCGTCCACGCTGAACTTTTTCAATTGGTCAACGCCGACAAACATCAAGCTATAGGCCAGGTGTTCCCAGTCCTGCTTGAAAACCTGTTTGTAGCTGAGGCTGTTGATGGTGTGCGGCACTTTGCCAAGGCCTTGGAAACCGCCGAGATCGTGAAAGCCATCCATAATGAAAACTCCGCAAGTTGAACGATGATGAGTTGTTTTTTCTCAGCCAACGCGTGGCAGGGCGACGCCAATCAGCACGTCTTTGGTCACCAGCTGTTGAAGCTGTTCTTCACTCATGTGCTCAGAGCCTTCAGGCCTTTGCGGCAACACCAGGTAACGGCTTTCGGCGCTGGTATCCCAGACTTTGATGACCGTGTCGCTCGGCAACTCCGTCCCCAGCTCGCGCAGTACGGTGCGCCCCTCCCGGACCAGGCGCGCACGAAACTCAAAGCCCTTGTACCACTCGGGCGGCAGGCCGAGGACCGGCCAGTTGGTGCAGGAGCACAGGCTGCAGACAATGACGTTCTTCACCCCCGGTGTATCTTCCAGGGCGACGATGTATTCGCCTTGTGGGCCGGTGTAGCCGAACTGCGCGCAAGCGGCTGTTCCGTCCTTGAGCAGCAGCGCCCGGAACTGCGGATCGACCCATGCCTTGGCGACCACGCGAGCGCCGTTCTCCGGGCTCCAGTCATGGGCCATCAATTGAGTGAGCTGCTCGACATAGCCCTCTGGGATGAGTTCCTTGCTCTTGAGCACTTGAAACAAGGCCCATGCTCTCTCACCGGGGGTCGAAGGTGTCGCGGTCGTGGAAATCGATGTACTCATGGGGTAACTCCTATCAGTCAACGCGGTTGAAAAGTCATTGCAACTTGCCGGTCTTTCTTATCGTTCTTCAGGGGGGGCGGCGCCTGTAAAAGGCTCAGAGCGTGCGCCAGTCCACCGAGGCTTCAAACGCCGCCGCCGCTTGGTAAATCGTGCCCTCGGCGTAGTGTTTTGCGACCAGCATCAGCCCGACGGGCAGGCCGTCCAGCAGGCCGCACGGAATCGACATGGCCGGATGCCCGGTGATGTCCTGTGGCGCGGTATTGCCGATCATTTCCAACGCGCGAGCCACGTACTCCGTGATCGAGCAGTTCGCTGGCGGGTGGGGTTGGGCCGTGATGGGCGTGGTCGGCATCACCAGCAGGTCATAGGTTTGCAGCGCTTTGTCGTATCCCTGCCGGGCAAAGCGTGCAAGGTTCTGGGCCTTGGCGTAGTAGCGTCCGTTGTAGCGCGACAGGCCGTATTGGCCGACGAACATGCAGAGCTTGAGCGACGCGGATAATTGGTCTGCGTGCTCGCGCCAGCTGGCTTGTTTGTCCAGCAGGCCGACATCGTAAAGCCCTTTCCAGTTAAAGCCTGCGCCGTTGCCATGCATCATCTGCATGGTCAAGCCTTCGCAACCGATGGGGTGCCACAACAACCCCGCCAGGTTGTGCTCGGGAATGGAGACCGGCTCGACATGAGCGCCCAACGCCTCGAGTCGGGCGATGGCGTCGCGCACTTTGTCCGCCACGCGAGGGTCCTGGTTGGCAAGCGCGAATCCCTCTTGCAACACCCCGATTCTGAGTCCGCTCACGCCTTTTTCCAGGTAACTGCAATAGTCATCGACCTGAGGCGCCGCCTGGCGCGGGTCGAGTCCGTCTGCACCGGCCATTGCCTGCAGCATCAGCGCGTTGTCGCGTACGTTACCGGTGATGGGGCCGACATGATCGATCGTGGCTTCAATCGCCATGACGCCGGTGTAGGGCACCAGGCCGTGGGTGGGCTTCATGCCGTAGGTACCGCAGAAGGCCGACGGGATCCGAATGGAGCCGCCTTGATCGCCACCCACGGCGATGTCCACCTCACCGGCCGCAACCAATGCCGCGCTGCCTGATGAGGAACCGCCAGAGGCATAACCGTGGCGATGTGGGTTGTGCACCGGGGCTGGATCGGAGGTGTGGCTGCCTCCTGAAAGGCAGTAGTGCTCGCAGGTGGCTTTGCCGAGAATGGTCGCCCCCGCATCGAGCAAGCGGGTGACCACCGTGGCATCGAACCCCGGGACGAAGCCTTCCAACGGCGCTGCGCCGTTCATCATGGGGACGCCTGCCAGGGAGATATTATCTTTGAGCGCGACGGTTTTACCCGCCAGCAGGCCTTCGCGGGCACCATTCACTTCTGTTCGGTAGTACCAGGCGTTCAGAGGGTTTTCCTTGGCCGATGGGCGATAGCCTGAACTGCGGTCGTAGCGTATTGGCGGAACGAAATCAGCCAGTTCGTCGACCAGGTCGTAGGCGTCGAAACTCGGTTGCATCAGTTCCAGGTAGGACGCTGCCTGTTCGTGCGTCAGTTGCATGTGCAACTGGGTCGCGATGTCTAAAACCTGGTCGAGGGTAGGGCGAGTAATGGCCATGATTTTCCTGTCTTTTGATCGATGATCGACACACCGGCTCGGGATTGTTCGACAACCGTTTCGAGCCCGTGGGACCCACTGAGTCCGGGTCGCAATGGAGATAAAATTAGGCCGCTATGGCCGTATTTGCATGGTTGAGCAGGACACTCATTTGGTTGAAAAAGACATCTGCACTCAGAAGATAAAGATCAGATCGCTGCGCGTGCCGATAATAAAAAAAGCGAGGCATTGGCCCCTGCGCGCAACGGTTCGAAACCTCCCGGCAACATTCCCAGCACCAGCACACTTCGATTCGGTTTCATGATCAAATCCCTGCCAAAAAGTGGCCCCCACCCCATGCGCTAGAGATGAGGGACCAAAAAATAATGGGGTGAACCCGGCGTCAGGCTGGAGGGAGGAGCGACGCCCTCCAGGACAGATGGGTCAGCGTTGAGTGTCAGGTGGGCGCGACAACGGCATCCCGCAACATGCCGGTGTGCGGATGACAGTTGATGTACTCGAATACCTGGCTTTTGGCGTCCGAGACCGATACCTCGTGGTACAGCCGCAACTTTTTCAACCCCGCGGCCACCCGAAAGAACGTCACGAAAATACGCAGGTGGGTAGGGTGCGATTCCGCCCAGCGTTCGAGTTTCTCGAGCGAACGCCAGTGACCGATGTTGTAGCTCACGTCGAGGAAGTTGCCGTCCAGGTCGATATTGCGTACGAACCGGTTGCTGTAGCAGCCCAGGGGCTGGCCGTTGTCGCGCAGGAAGTCCATGCCGTCCTGCAAGGTCGGCAGGATCTCGTCGAGGTACAGGGAGCGCTCCTCAGCTTCGGCATCCGCCCAGTCCTGGCCTGAACGAATCAAGGCGATGTTGTCATGCCCCATGATCACCACCCGACCACCTTTGGCAGGGTCACCGGCGACCACTTGCAGCTCGTTCGTGGGCTTCATCCAGTCTGTCTGGGATATCGGGAAACGGTCGCGCATCGATCCCCAGTAACCGTGCTCCTCGATTTCGCCACTGGTGCTGTCCATGACTGCGCCGACACCGGGCAGGTTGTCCTGGAAGGCGTAGAGGGTCTCAAACTGCTCGGCCCGCGGCGCGCTGATCTCACGAAAATAACCAAGGCCTTCACCGAGGCGGTCCTGCGAGGTCCACCAATCGTTGACCTCGGCCGAACGCAACCAGCGGCAGTGGGCGGCCGGGTCTTTCCAGTAACCCACGACCATCAAATTATCGAAGCCGCTGCTGTCGGTGTGGTGGGTCAGGTCGTGGGTCTGCGGGCCATCCGGCAGGCTGAAGCTGCTCACAATATGCCGCATGGCCTGCAGCGCGGCCTCGCGTTGTGCCTCGCCGCGATACTGCACGCCGAGATAACCCATCACCACTTGCTGCAGTTGTTCGTCAGCGCGTGCGACCCACATTGGGAAGGGTGGTTGATACTCTTCGGGCACGCGACGAGACAGGGTGCGTGGGCATTTGAGATGTGTGTCGATCGCAGATTCCATCTTGGGCTCCTCGTTATTTTCATTCAGGCATGCGGGTAGGATTCAACGCCCCGGTGGCGGGGTGGGCTGGGTCTCCCGCTGTCGGTGCAGCAGCTTCATGGCCCCCCATTCGATCAACCAGTACACCGACTCTTCAGGCACGAGGTCGCGCGTGTGCAAAGGCCAGGAAGCGTCCGGCAAGGGGTGTGAACGTTGTCGATGCATGGGGTGCCTCATCAGTGCGGGGATGAGCTGCTGTGAGGTGAAAACTAGGCGGAACGGCGATGGGTCGCTTTGTTCGTCAGGACAACCGTTTGGTTGGAAAAGACAACGCTGGCACTGCCGGGCCATGATCGGGGTTGGTGCACCCAGGCCGAAAATGTGAGGCCCTGTGCCTCTGAATGGGGATGGCGGGCGCTTCAATCTCCACCCCGGGCTGGCGCCACCTCGATGCAAACCTCGTCGTAAAGCCCTTGGGATGTCCCTGCGTGTGCTTGGCCTGTTAATTGCTAACGGTGACAAACAGTTACACATCATCGAGCTCTTTTGCATTGCCGTACCGAGGTCAGTGCCATGAACCCAAGCACTCAGTATTCGACCCTTGCCGTTGCCGCACCCCGTCGCTTTGAATATTGGAAGGAAGTGGTTTGCCGCCATTGTCTGACGGCCGATAGCAAACCCTTGTCCCAGAGCAGTTTCGATGGTGCGCTCGCCGTCAATACCTTAGGCGATCTGGACATCTGTTCATTGTCATCGCCCCTGCATTATTGGGAGCGTTCCGAGCGCCACCTGCGCAGCGGTCCGGCCGAAGAACTGTGGTTGGGTTTCTCTCGAAATGGCCATGGTCAAATTGAACAGGGAGGCCGGAAAGCCAATCTGGCGTCGGGCAATTTGTTTCTTTATGACGCAACTCAGGCGTTTCGATTCAGCTTCGGTGGTACCGAAAACCACCTGGTCCGTATTCCTCGGAGCTTGCTCGTCGAACGTCTGCCGCGCATCGCGGACTACACGGCAATGGTCCTCGACGATCGGCGCCCTGGCGTAATCCCATTGCGGGAAATGTTACGTCAGGCCGCAAGTACGCCGGCATCGTTGCAGGACGAGGCCATCTCGAACCGTTATTCCAGTGCTTTGCTCGACCTTCTCGTCATCAGCCTGGAAGTGCAGGACTTGAAGACCACCCATGAAGAACTGGATCTCTACGGTCGCATCATGAAGTACATTCAACGGCACCTGACCGAGCCGGACCTGTCGATTGAAGTCATCGCGCAGGCCCACAACGTGTCCACCAGAACCGTTACACGCGCCTTCGCACGCTATCAGAAGACTCCCGTGGCCGAGATTTGGAAGGAGCGCCTCAACGCCAGCCGCGAAGCGATTGAACGCGGCCAGGTGCGCAGTGTTTCCCAGGCGGCATTGGATTTCGGGTTTTCTGATTTTTCCCATTTCAGCCATGCGTTCCGCAAGGCATTCGGCGTTGCGCCCAATACGCTGCTGCATCGAAATTGAGAGGGGGCGAGCGATCGAGCCAGGATCGCGCTTCAATCAGTCAGAGGCTGGCCTTTATCCGCGAGGCCGGCTCGTACCGACATGTGCGCGCGCAATACGTCAGTCGAACTTGACCAGGTCCTTGAAGATCAGCGGCCCCCAGCTGTTTCCGCGCGCCTGGACCAGCAGGCCACCTTCCGAAAGCCCGCCCAGTCGCAGCGGCGAGAAACCGAGATTGTTCGCAAGCGCAGCAACCTCTTCCGCGGCGCTGTCATCGTCGCTCGCCAGGAACACGACTCGCCTGCCACCCTGGACCGCTGGATCCTGGTCAAGGACGGCAGCGACCAGATGGTTGAAACCCTTAACCAGTCTGGCCCCCGTGAAGGCCTGCGCGATGACCTCGGAAGAGGGCTGTCCTCCCAGTGCTTCTGGGGGCACGCCGTAAGCATTGGTCACGTCGATGATGATCTTTCCCGTCCAGGTCGGCAGCGCCTGTGCAACATCTCCGTGCGACTCGTACCGGACCGCCAAAAAGAGGATGTCCGCCTTGACGGCCTCCGCCAGCGTTGTGGCCGTGATCTGGGGGCCGATCGCGGCAGCCAGGGATGCAAAGCTTTCCGGAGCGCGAGTGGTCGCAACGGATACGTCGATGCCGCTTCGGGCAAAGGCCTTGGCAAGCGCTTGGCCGAGCTTGCCGAAGCCGATAATTGCGTAGCTCATAGCGTTTCTCCTCAGGTTTACCACGCCCAGCCGCTGCGAATATCGAATCGAGTGCGCAGCCGGGCGTAGCAGGTCAGATTTGGGCCAGGCCGCCGTCGACGGCGACCTCGCTGGCGGTCATGAAGCTGCTGTCGTGCGATGCGAGAAAGGCAGCCACCGCGCCGATCTCCACTGGATCGGCCATGCGCTGGAGCGGATTCATCGAGGCGAAGACCTTCATGCCTTCCTCACCTAGCGCTGCCTTCGCGAGTTCGGTGGCCGTTGGCCCGGGCGACAGCACGTTGACTCGGATGCCGGTGTCCTTCAGGTCTTGCGCCCAGCTGCGCGCGAGGTTGCGTACGGCCGCCTTGCTCGCGCTGTAGGCACTGAATGCCGGGGCGCCGGTGGTGCCGGCGCTCGATCCGGTGAGGATGATCGAACCGCCCGGGCCCATCAGCGGCAGCGCCTTCTGCACCGTGAAGATCAAGCCCTTCACGTTGGTGTCGAAGACTTCGTCAATGTGCTCGGCGGTGATTGTGCCGAGCGCAAGCGGGCTTCCCGCCCCGGCATTGGCGAAGACGATGTCGAGGGTTCCACGCTCGGCCTTCACCGCTGCGTAGAGCCGGTCCAGGTCGGCCTGATCAGAGACCGAGCCTTTCACCGCACGGGCGTTGGGGCCTAGCTCGGCCACGGCGGCGTCGAGCGCTTGCTGCCGGCGGCCGAAGATGAAGACGAACGCACCTTCCTCGATGAAGCGTTTTGCCGCGGCGAGGCCGATGCCGGTAGCGCCGCCGGTGATCACGGCGGTCTTTCCATTCAATCTGGTCATGACGTGCATCCTTCGTTGGAGTTGTACCCAAGCCGGAAATCGCTTGCTTGAGACGAGGATGCGGTGCTAATAACCTAAGGACAAGTATGCACCTTTTGGTAAGTATCAAAAAATGACCAGAAACTCTGAAATCTGCGGTACCGGTTGCGGGCTCAACGCCACGCTGCGCATCATCTCGGGCAAGTGGAAACCGCTGGTCTTGTTTTTCCTACGCGACGGCCCGAAGCGCTACGGCGAGCTCAAGCGTTTGATCCCAGGCGTCAGCGACAAGGTGCTGATCCAGCAATTGAAGGATCTGGAAGCCGACCACGTGCTGGCGCGGACCGATTACAAAGAAGTGCCGCCGCGCGTGGACTACACGCTGACGCCGCTGGGTCGCAGCCTGGCTGAGGCGATCGTGCCGCTGTGTACCTGGGGCACTGAGAACGCGGCGGAAATGGCAGGCATCTTCGCCAAGCGCGACGCTTTGCCCGAGGTTAAAGACTGAGTGCCTATCACGCCCTTTCACGTGACTGACGGCGGGCGCTTCAGTCCGTCGAGCGTGCTCAATACCCGCCGGACTCGATCTGCCACAGACATATCCCCCTCCAGCATCAATACCGTACAGGACAGTGCGGACAGCCAGTGCTGATGCCTGGCCAAGCTACGTCCAGGGGCGTCTCCCTCGTCATACTGAGCCGCCCACGCCAGAAACTCGGGCCTTGCTTGTCCGAAACGCTTGGCTTCTCGGTGTTCCAATCGCGCCAACCTGAGTTCGGCAGGAAGATAAAGAAACACCACAAGGTCAAACTCACTTTCAAGCGGCTGGCCCCAGCCCATGATGGATCCTGCCACCACGGTGCGGCCATGCGCGTGCATTGCTTGTCGCAAGCGCGCGCCTCGCTGCGTTTTGTCTGCCAGGTGCTGATAGGGCGGGTCACTGGGTAGCCACAAATAGTCATCGGCTTCCAGGTGCGTTGCGCTCAACGCCTTGCCTAACGCATCGGCTAAGGTCGTGGTGCCGGTACCTGCCGCGCCGGTGACCAAGATGTGACGTGTTGTCTCTTTTGTCATTTCGCGTTCCGCCACCCGAGGACGAGTTTGCTCGCTGCGATAAGTGAACCGTGCGCCGCTGATGAGCGGGAGGCGTCGAGGGCGGCTTTAATATCTCGCCCGCTGGCTGACCACCTCACCGGTCGCGGCATCTTCCAACCAGACTTTGATTCGATTCAGCCCAATGTACTCCGAGCGGGCGATGATCTTCTGGCCGGGTTTACCCTCAAAATCCAGTTCTGCAAACATGAAGTACCGAGGCAAGCGGTATTCCAGCTGGATCTTGTATTTGCCGGGTACAAGGATGGCGCGCTGGGGCGAGTCGTTCCTGTAGTAGTACGTGGAGAAGGGGATGTTCCCGACCTTCTTATCGTTGACCCTGATGATGTTCAGGTCGGCTTGGTCATCCAGCAGGTGCCGTTGAGGCCGCCCCGCATACGTGTCGGTTTCGACGACGGTATAGCGCGACTCATCGCTCGCGTCGCTGGCGGTGACATTCGAGTAGGCGGGCATTTCGGCACAGCCGTGCAGGCACAGCAACAGCATCAAAAACGGGAGGGCAATCTTGCGCATTTACACAGCCTGCATTTATCTGATGGAGAAAGGTCGGTGTTCAACGGATGACGACGCGACCCCCTTGTACGGGAATGTCGCGCGCATCCAAGCGGGGATTTATGGCTGAGCGGTCCAGACGGCCAGTTCATAGCCGTCGAGATCCGTGAAGTGGAACCTGCTGCCGCCTGGGAACGAGAAGGTCGCACGGGTGATGACGGCGCCCACGGCTTCAAGCCGTCGCTGGGTGTCATCGAGGTCATCGGCGTACAAAATGATCAAGGGGCCGCCCGGGCGAACGGGCTCGCCGGTGGTGAAACCGCCCGTCAAGCGGCCATCGCTGAATTCGGTGTACGTCGGGCCGTAGTCGACGAAGGTCCAGCCGAACGCTTCGCCGTAGAACGCTTTGCTGCGGGCAATGTTGGCCACATTGAATTCGATATTGTCGATCTGTCGATCGTGACCGCGAACGCTCATGGTTGCCTCCCTGGCGGATGTTTAAGGCGGCGAGTGTAACGTATCTGATACCGAGGTAAATATTCCTGCAGCTTGATCTGTTCGCCGATTTCAACTTCGTGGTCGAAACCGGCGCCCAGTGCATTTAGAACGTGTACTTGGCTGTCAGGCCGAAGCTGCGGGGGTTACCGTAGGTGTCGGTGGAACCCCAGATAGGGCTGGTGCCGATGGCGGAGTAGTAGGTGCGGTCAAAGAGGTTGTTGACGTTCACTTGCAGGTCCAGGTGCCGGGTCACCTGGTAGCCAGCCATGACGTCTGCGACGGTATAGCTGCCTTGTTCCAGGCGGTAGCGACTGCTGTCAGCGAGGACGACGTCGTTGTACATGCGACTCTGCCAGTAGACGTTGCCGCCGATGCGCAGTTTTTCCAGTGGGCCCTGGAAGCGGTACGACGTCGTGAGCTTGAACATCCGTTCTGGGGTGTCCGTGTCGAAGCGCTGGTTTTTGTTGGCGGCGTTGGTGTCCTTGATGTAATGCACGCGGGTGTAGGTGAAACCGCCGCCGACCTGCCAGTTCTCGGTGAGTGCGCCTTGCAGTTCCAGGTCGATACCCTGGCTGCGCACCAGCCCGGAGGCGTCGTAGCAGGTGAGCTGAGGGCAACCGAGCTGGGTCGCGGCTTGGGTGGCGCGGTTCTTCTGGTCGATCTGGAACACCGCCACGCTGGCGTTGAGGGCGCCGTTGAAGTACTCGCCTTTGAGGCCCACCTCGTAGTTCTCGCCAACAATCGGCTCCAGCACTTTGCCCGAGAGGTCCTTGCTGCTTTGCGGGGTGAAGATATCGGTGTAGCTGGCGTAGACCGAGTGATGCTCGTCCAGGTCATAGATCACACCGGCGTAACGCGTCAGGTTGCGGGTGACTTTGTAGTCGCCGTTACCCTGGCGATCGTCGTAGTCATACCAGTCCAGGCGCCCGCCGAGAATCACTTTGAGCGGGTCGGCCAGGTTCAGGCGGGTGGTCAGGTAGACGCCGTCCTGGCTGGTGATGGCATGGCCTTTGCCATTGCGCACGAAGTCCGGTTTTGCACCATTGAGGGGATAGTTGGTGTCATAGGGGCTGTATTCCTTGGAGGTGGCGTCGAGGATGCGCTTGCTGGTCCCGACCACTACTTCGTGGGTGCGACCGAAGGCTTCGACCGGGCCGCTGGCGAAGGTGTCGAAGGCGTACTGTTTGTCGTCCTGATGCGACTGGTAGGCGGTTCTCGCCAGTGTGGTCCGGTAGCGCGACTGGTAGGTGCCGGTGAACACGCCGTCCAGTTGCGAGGCGGAGCCGGCGAGGTTGAGTTTCCAGCCATTGTCGAAGCGATGCTGCACGTCGCCGAACACCGTATTGATCGTCAGTTTCTTGTTTTCCCAGTCGCTGCCGGGGTTGGTGGAGCGGGGCAGGTTCAGGTGATGGCCGTCGGCGCCCAGCGGCAGGCCGCCCCAGAAGTAGTTGGTCTGGTCTTCCTGTTGCGAGAACCCCAGGGTGGCGGTGGTGTTTTCGCTGAGGTCGGCCTCACCAATGGCGTAGAACAGGCCGTGGTCGCTGGTTTCCTTGTCGCGGAAACTATTGGCATCGCGGTATGAGCCAACCACCCGGCCGCGCAGGGTGCCGCTGTCGTTCAAGGCGCTGGAAGCATCGAGTTCCCCGCGGTAGTCATCCCAACTGCCGGCCGCGCCGGTAATCGACACCTGAGGGGTAAGGGTTGGGCGCTTGCGCACGAAGTTGATTGCCGCCGAGGGGTTGCCGGCACCGGTAACCAGGCCGGTGGCGCCGCGGATCACCTCCACGCGGTCGAACATCGCCAGGTTAGGTTGCACACTGTTGGCGTAGCCGGAATAGGCGCAGGGCAGGCCGTCGAACATCATGTTGTCGATGTCGAAACCGCGCGATTTGTAGGTTTGCCGGCCCGGCCCGCTGGCTTGGCTGAGGAACAGCCCCGGCGTGTTCTTGACCACGTCGTTGACGCTGGTCATGGCCTGTTCGTCCATGCGCTGACGGGTGATGACCGTCACGGCTTGGGGCGTTTCGCGCATGCTCAGGGGCAGTTTGGTGGCGGTGGCCATCTCACCGGTGGTGTAGGACTGCGTGCCTTCGGTGGTGTCGCCAAGCTGTTGGCCGGAGATTTCGGTAGCCCCCAGTTCCAGCGGTGCTGGTTTTTCAGTGTCGGCTGCGAAGGTCGCCTGGGACGTTGCCAGGCACATCGCCATCGCCATAAAACTGGGTGAAAAAACCTTGCCGCCTGGGTGTTGAACAGACATGAACCTGACTCTCCCTGAATACCATTCCTAGCAAATAGTAAAGCTGTTGATAATTGTTCTCATCAGCTTGACAGATCAAGGCGGCCAAAAAAAGCCTTGGGGCAGAGAGGGTTAACAAGTTTTTCACATGGCAGGGGCGCGGCTTTTGCCCATAAGCCCGTCGCAGGCCGCCTATCCGGGCGGTCTGACGGCGCGCTCAACTGGATTTACGAGCGGGGGTATCACCCAGGCATCAGGCCTGTTCTGATCAGCCGTAGAGCCCTGCTGATGCCCAGGTCCAATCCAGGCTGCAGGCGATCACTTCGGCGAACATATGCAGCAGGATCGGTACCCGCAGGCCACCGCTGGCGATGCGTGCAAGGGCAAGGATGCACCCAACGGCGAATATCAGCGCCAGGGTTGGCCAGTTGCCGTATTGAGTATGCAGGCTGGTGAACAGGGCGGAGGTGGCAAGAACCGAAACCCATTTCCACAGGTGGCTGCGTTCATAGGGAAACAGACGCAGTGCGTAGTGGCGCATCATCAGTTCTTCGGTGATAGGCGCCAGGATCATCAACGAAGCCAGCTTGATCAGCGTTTGCCAGGTGGTCAGGCCGGCAAACAGCTCAGCCATGAACGCTTCCCGTGGCAGCCCCAGCACCGCAACCAACAGGCCACAAAGCATATAGACGGCGAAAACGCTGATGGCGCCGACACGCAGCGGTCTGCGCAAGTCGTTGCCGCGAAACGTAGCGCCCAGATCGGCCCGATGTTGCCAGGCGAACAATGCACATAGCAGCAGCGCGACAGGACCGAGGGTGGTGATGAATGCCCCGTAAGCCTGGGTGGCGGGGGGCGCCAGCAACAATCCGGGAATCGTGCCGAAGATGAAAATGAATGCCGCCAGCACGAACATCCCGAGGCGCTTGAAGAACGGAAAATTCGCGGGGACGCCAGCGGCGAGGTGGGTGTGGGAAGGGGTGAAAACGTGGGTCACGGTCGCTCCATGCGTACGATAAAGAGTGAGGCATAATGCCATCATTCGACTGTAGGAGCATACAAAGTCGAAATGGCAGTGATCAAAACGGCGCAGATGATCCTGGGGGCGATGGGGGCCGGACAGTGTTCGGCCCCCATCGCCAGGGCACCGGCCGCGTGAAGGCGGTGTCGCAGTCTTCGCGCTCACGTCACAGATGGTCTGCATCCACCACCGCCTGGGCAAACGCCTCGGGTGCTTGCAGCGACGAGTCTGCGGCGTGTGCATGGTGAGCCTCCTACGGCTTGGTGTGCGTATGGCTCACAGTTGATCGTGCTGCTGTATCCGGACTGTTTCAGCACCGACGCCGGGTTAAACCCTATGTATCGCAGTGGCTGCCGTACACACTGCGATACACAGGCGAGGTCAGAATTTCATTCTCATGCCGGCGGCGCCTTGGCGACCGTCAAAGGCGTTGCTGTCCAGGTTGCTGTTGTAGCCCAATTCGCCGTACACGCTGAAGTCCTTGGTCACTTGTAGCGTGGCGCCGACACTGAGGCCCAGGGTGGTGGACTTCTGCTCGGTGTCGATATCGGTCACCCCGTTGAAGGTGACGGTGTTCTGCCCGGCGGAGGTATGCCAGATATTGGCCCGTGCATAGGGCAGCAAGGGCATTCCACGGACCTGGTAGTCGCCGCGCAGGCGTACACCCAGGCGCGTGGTGAGGCTGGTGTCGGCGTTGTAGGACACGTCGGAAATTCCGTCATTCTGGCTGTCCAGGTGGGTTGTGCCGACGATCGCTTGGGCCTGGGGTTCCAACACCCAGTTGCGCGTCAACGGGAACGGCCAGCCCACTTCGGCCGAGGCCGTGACGTTGTGGCCGCGGGTCTTCATCTTCACGCCACGGTCCGACTCGTTGTTGCCGTCGAAACGGGTGCCCATCAGGACCAGGTCGAGGTAGGCCTGGTTGGCGCCGATCAACGTCCAGTAAACCCCCAGGCTGTCCCCGCGCAAGGTGGTGTTGCCAGCGTCCTTGTCCTGCCAGCCGAGGTTGAAGCCCTTGATATCGCCTTTGAGCCTGCTGTGGCCGACGAAGAACCCGGCGTGCTGCACCTGGCCGTTGTCATGGGTGTGGGTATACACATCGCTGCCCACCTGGAAGCCCGTCACCGAGCTGTTCAGCGTCGGGCTCACGGCACCGGCGAAACTCTGGCGGCCGCTGTTGCCATAGACCCGGCCCCAACCGGCCGTCGACGCATCGACCTGCTGCGGGCGCTGGTCGCCCATGCGTTCGTGGAAGGTCGACAGCATGGCCTGGACGACTTGCTGCGTAGCGGGGAAGAGTGCTGCATAAATCGGCACTTCCGGGCGGTAGATCGGGATGGGGGTGATACCTGGGTTGGTCGGCAGGTCCGGGGTGTCTTCCACCGGATTAGGCAAAGGCGTCACCGGGCCTTCGGGCTGCGGTAGCGGGGTCACCGGTATCGTGGAGCGCAGGTAATAGTTTTCCGCCGTGCCCGCCGTGACGCCGCCCTTGAACAGGAAGTATTCATAGGCTCCCGCCGATACCGGGGCGGCCAGGGAGAAACTGCTGGTGGTACCGGTTGCACCGTTGAGCGCCTGAACCACCTGGATACCGTCCTGCAAGGTCTCGGCGCCGGCTCCGCCGAGGTTGCTGACGCTGATGGCGGTGGAGCCCAGGATCGCTCCCTGGCTGATCACCAGCTTGTCAGCGGCCGAGCCATCACTGCCCAACTGACTTTGCAGCGCAAGCCGGCCGCCGGTGCTGTTGTAGTTGCCGTGGACTGTCAGGGTGTCGGTGGCACTGGTGCTGCCGGTGGTCATGTCGATCAGGCCGCTGTTGTTCAGGTTCACCAGTTGGCCGGCGGCGGAAGGCGATATGGCCCCAGCGGTGGCTGACAGCGTGCTGGTAGGATCGATATTCAGGGTCCCGGTCAGGGTCAGCAGGTCACCGAGCACCAGTTCGCCAGCACCCAGGTTCAACTGCGAGGCGTTGGTGAGATTAACGTTCTCCCATTGGACGTAACGCGACGGAGTGGCTGATTGCGTTGCAACGAAATTGAGTGTGTCGTTACCTGGCCCACCGTCGATCTGCGGGGTAGGGGACAGCGTTGTTTCCGTAAGGGCCGTCAGTACCACTTTGTCGTCACCGGCGGACATCCGTATTGGACTGTGGATGATTCCGGCGCGGGTCCAGAGCAGGGTGTCATCGCCGTTACCCATGCGAATCTCCGAACCGGCATTTGCACCCACCTCGCCACCTGAAACCTCGATCAAATCATCGCCGTCGCCCAGGCTGATCGTGCCACCGATGGAACCGCCACGGACGTAAATGCGGTCCAGGCCAAAGCCCGTCGTCAGGTTGTTGACGATCCTGCCGCCGTGCATATCAAACACGTTATTGTCCAGCCGCATGTTGACCGACCCGATCAGCCCGTCGGTCATCAGCGCGTCGTCGCCGTCATCGAAGATCCCGATAATGGTGCCGCCACTCATGGTAAACCGGTCATGGCCGTCACCCTGGGACACGGAATCAACGGTCCCACCGCTTTGGGCGTAGCTGTCGATCCCGCCCCCCTGGCTGATCGCACCGGCCTTGCCACCGCTGATCTGTATGACATCCGTGCCTGAGCCCTGGGTTACGGAACCGACAGTTCCCAGGTTAAGCCGAAAGATATTGCTCCCGTCGCCCTGATTCAGTGCGCCGTCGATTCCTGCCGTCGCCCCATTCACATCCACGAGATCGTTACCCGCACCGAAGGTGACGTTGCCGGTGATCCTTCCGCTGTCACGGATGTCGAGGGTGTTGTTGCCCGCGTTGTCGGTGAAGCCCGGCGCGGTGCCGCTGTCGCAGGTGGAGGTGTCGTCGCCGGAGGTGATGTTGATCGTACACGCCGCCTGGGAGAGAAGCGGCCAGGTCGTCAGAACCATCAATGACAGGATGCCCGCGTACAGCCAAGCAGGAGTGGGTGTGCGCATGATTCGTCCTCGCAGCAGAGGCATGTTGTTCACGCACCTGGTATCCAGGTGCGGTCCGAACCATGGCAACAACGAACGCGATACGGATCAGGGACTGCGGCTTACCTGCATCTGAAAACACCGGCCAATGCAAAGGGTTGGCATGGCTTTCTCGACTGCACCTCAACCAGTGCAGGGCTTTTTGCACCTTAGACGCACATTGCGTAGGCCGCTACTGTCAGAAATAACAGGTATGGACGAGTGGAAGGCTAGATCAACACGATCTCATAAGGATCGCGTATACGCTCCAGCAGCACCTGGGCCAGGATTGGCGCCAGGCCAATGGCCGGGTCACCGACCAACTGGCTGGCGAAGGCATGGACGGCGTGCAATTTACGCGCGACGCTCCAGGTGTCGAGGCGCACCTTGCGTGCGCGCTGCCAGGGGATCATCGCGCTTTCCCGCGCCGGCCAGTGCCACGCCCAGATCGGCAGCTCATACAGGCACGCGCCGACCAGGCTGCACGCCTTGGCGCTGGCGCGGCCGACGGCATCGTGGTCGTCATTGCCATCGTTGCGCCAGGTGGTGAACAGCACATCACCGGGTTGCAGGTAGCGCGCAATAAATTGGCTCATCGCTTGTTCGTGAGCGGCCAAGCCAGTGTCGCGGAACCCGCCCCGAATCCACTTCAGGCTGTGCAGCGGCATGCCCAGGCGTCGTAACGCTTCGACGCTTTCCTGGGGCCGCACCACGCTCAAGCGGCTGGCGGGCCACACATGGGAACCCGGATGGCTGGCGCTGCCGTCGGTGATGGAGATCAATTGCAGGGGGTGTCCGAGGGTGCTCAGGCGTTGCAGCAAACCGCCGCAGCCCAGTACTTCATCGCCAGGGTGGGGCGCGACAATCACCACGCGCGCGCCGGCCGGCACCAATGAGTTGAGTTGAATCGCGGGGATCTGCGCCAGCTGGGGCGCGCTGTTCCAGATTTGCGCGGGACCGCGACGGATTTCGCTCAGGGAAGCGGGCTTCATGGGTGTCACATCCTTGTCGGTTGGTGCGGGTCGTGCCCGTTGTCGGTACGACTCTCGTTATTCGCCGCAGGCTCCGCCGCGACGATTGCTCGGCACTCCAACCCTGGAGTGCCGGCAAGGCTTCCTCAGCATAGTCAAGGATCGATGGTTTTCACATCGAGTCACCCCGTTTTTTAACGCAGCCCCTCCAGGGTCGCCACCGAATGGCCTTCACGGCTCCACAGGTCGAGCAGGAAATCCTCTTCGTGGTGTTGAACCACAGAGCGCATCGCCAGGCGTTCATGGAGCAGGGCATGTACCTGTTCGGCGGTCTGCGGGCAACCCTCGATTCGCGGGCGCCAGTGGCAGGCGAGCAACTGGCCGTCGTCGGTAAGGCTGGCGAGGGCGCGCTCGATCAGGCGGCCCAGGTCGTCGGCATCGAGGTAATAGCACAGTTCGCTCAGCACAATCAGCTCGAAGCGGCCGCCGGGCCATTGCTCCGGCAGGCGGCTTTGCTCGACGTGGGCGTGGGCAAAGCCCATCAGGCGGGTCTTGGCCAGTGCCACGGCGGCGCTGGCGGTATCGCAGCACACCAGGCGATCGCAACGCGGCGCCAGTTCGGCACTCAATTCGCCATTGGCGCAGCCGGGTTCAAAGATCGAGGCGTAACGTGGGCGGGTCAACACGGCCAGGGTCAGCGCGCGTTTGCGCCGTTCATACCAGCGCTGTCGGAAGGCCCATGGGTCATCGTTGTCGGCAAATAACTGATCGAAATACGGCGTAGCCACGCTCATACAAACACCACTTCAAAGGGTTGCAGCAAACGTTCCACCACATAGGGCGCCAACACCGGTGGCAGGCCGATATGTGGGTCGCCCTCCAGTTGGCTGGCAAACGCATGGATAGCATGGCGCTTGCGCGCCACCACCTCGGGCGCCAGGGGCAGTTTGCGCGCACGGTGCCAGGGCACCTGGCTGTCTTCGGGGGTTGCCCAGTGCCAGGTCCACACGGGCAGTTCGAACAGGCTCGCCCCCACGGCCAAGGCGGCCTTGGCGCTGGCGCGGCCGACCGCTTCATGGTCGCAATGGCCGTCCTCGCGCCAGGTGGTGAACACCACATCGTTGGGCTTGAGATAGCGCTGGATGAACGCGGCGAGCGCGGCTTCCTGTGCGGCCACCCGGCTGTCGTCAAAGCCCGCGCGCAGCCATTTCAAGCGGTGCAGCGGCACGCCAAGGCGGTGCAGGGCCTGGGCCGATTCCTGCGGGCGCACCACGCTCAGCCGTTCCGCCGGCCAGCGTCGCGAGCCAGGGTGACTGGCACGGCCATCGGTGACTGAGATCAGTTGGATCGGCCGGCCCAGCGCGGCCAGGCCCTGCAGCAGGCCTCCGCAGCCGAGCACTTCATCGTCCGGGTGCGGCGCAATGATCACGGCGCGATGGCCCTTGGGCACCAGTTGCTCAACGCTGATCAGGGGCAACTGCGCCATATGGGACGAGGCCTGCCACTGATGCAGCGGGGTGCCTTGGCCCACAATGGGATTGGGTTTCATAACTGCCACCTCCCTGGGGCGCCGCCCGCCACCTGCTCGCCGAGGGCGGCCAGGTCGCGTTCGGCATGACTTTGACGCACAAACACCGGTAAATCCGCCATCAGCTGGGCGAAGTGCGGGTCCTTGCAATAGGGCCCGGCACCGGTCGCGCGACCGACGTGGCGCATCACCTGCTCAACCGTATCCTCGAGGGCGGCGCGCACTTGCTGGGCCAGTTGTCGGGCGTCGGCCTGCGGTTGCCGGTCGATCTGTGCGGCGCTGGCCCGCAGTACGCAGGCTGCGCTGTTCAACGCGCTGTCGACCGCACCCAGGTGGGCCAGGGCATGGGGCTCTGGGCGTTTGCTGCACTGCGCGCGCAGCACTTCGGCCAGGCGCTGTGCGGCGCCATACCAGCACGCGGCAATACCGATGCCACCGTGCCAAAACCCCGGGCGCGCCAGGTAGTCGCCCGGTGCGCCGACGGCGATGCCCAGGGCATTGTCGAAAAGGATCTCGACACTGCCCGTGGCCGCCATCCCCACGGCGTTCCAGCCCTCATCGGTCACGGTGATGCCTGGCTGATGCATCTGCACCGCGACCAACTGCTGGCGATCCTGTTCGTCCCAAGCGGTGAGCAGCCCATGGCTGACCACCGCCGCGCCGGAGCACCAGGCTTTACGCCCCTCAAGGATCAAGCGCGAGCCATCGCGGCGCACGCGGACCTTGGCCGTCGGCGGTTCGGCTGCCCACATGCCCCATGTACTGCCCAAGGGCGGCAAGGGGCTGCGCAGTTCGGCGATAATCGCCAGGGCATCGGTATGGCCTTCGAACAACTTGCACAGGCGCAAGTCATGCCCGGCTACCTGCGCCAGGCCGCTGAGGCGCTCCAGGGTCTGGCCGCTGCCGGGCAACGGCAACTGATCCAGGCCTTCTGCCTGAAGCGCCTTCAGGGCGGCGCCGAGGGCCTGCGTGTCCGCATAGCCTGGGTAGCCTTGAAGGAATCCATGCAAGGCCATGTCACACCTCGTCGTCACGCTGCAATTCAAACAGCAACAGCGAACGGCCGGTGACCGCGTATTCATGTTCGAACTCAAAGCGCTCCTGGCCGCGTACCGCTGGCTGGTTGGTATCCAGCATGCAGGTCCAGAACTCACCTTGCGGCACCGGCGGCAGGCGGAAATTGACCATGTCGTGATGGGCATTGACCACCAGCAACAAGGTGGCATCGGCGCCCGCGCGGCGAATCCCGGTTTCCTGGGCGCGACCATCCATCAACATGCCCAGGCAGCGACCATGGCTGTCTTCCCATTGCTCGGTCGTCATCTCGTTGCCATCCGGTGACAGCCAGGTGACGTCCTTCACGCCGATATCTTCGTTGTAGTCGCCCACCAGGAAGCGACCCCGACGCAGGATCGGATAAGCCATTCGCAGCTTTATCAGGCGTTTGACGAACTTGAGCAGCGCCTTGCCGTCGTCGTCCAGGTCCCAGTTGACCCAGCCGATTTCGCTGTCCTGGCAATAGGCGTTGTTATTGCCGTGCTGGGTGCGGGCGAACTCGTCTCCGGCCACCAGCATCGGCGTGCCTTGGGCCAGCAGCAGCGTGGCGAAGAAGTTGCGCATCTGGCGCAGGCGCAGTGCGTTGATTTCAGGGTCGTCGGTGGGGCCTTCGACGCCGTGGTTCCAAGACAGGTTGTTGCTGGTGCCGTCCTGGTTGTTTTCGTCGTTGTCTTCGTTGTGCTTGTCGTTGTAGGAGACCAGGTCGTGCAAGGTGAAACCGTCATGGGCGGTGATGAAGTTCACCGAGCTGTACGGGCGACGGCCGCGATGGTTGAACATCTCACCGGAGGCGGTCATGCGCCCGGCAAAATCTGCAAGCTGGCCGTCGTCACCTTTCCAGAAGGCACGCACGGTGTCGCGGAAACGGTCGTTCCATTCCACCCAGCCTGGCGGGAAGTTACCCACTTGGTAGCCGCCGGGGCCGCAGTCCCAGGGTTCGGCGATAAGTTTCAACTGGCGCAGGACCGGGTCCTGGCGACAGGCGACGAGGAAACTGTGGCGCTCGTCGAAGCCGTCACGGTAGCGGCCGAGGATGGTCGCCAGGTCGAAGCGGAAACCGTCGACGTGCATTTCGTTGGCCCAATAACGCAGCGAGTCGGTCACCATCTGCAGGACGCACGGGTGGCTCAGGTCGAGGGTGTTGCCCGTGCCGGAGTCGTTGATATAGAAGCGCTTGTCGTCGGGCATCAGGCGATAGTAAGAGGCGTTGTCGATGCCGCGCATGGACAGGGTCGGGCCGCGCTCATTGCCTTCGGCGGTGTGGTTGTAGACCACGTCGAGGATCACTTCCAGCTTGGCTTCGTGCAGGTGCGCGACCATCTCCTTGAACTCGGCGATCTTGCCGCTGGCCAAGTAGCGTGGGTCGGGGGCGAAGAACGCGATGCTGTTGTAGCCCCAGTAGTTGGTCATGCCTTTTTCCAGCAAGTGCTGGTCGTTGACAAAGGCGTGCACGGGCAGCAGCTCGACCGAGGAAATGCCCAACTGACGGATATGCTTGAGCACGTCATCTTCCATCAGGCCGGCGCAGGTACCGCGCACCGACTCGCCCACCGATGGGTGGCGCATGCTGATGCCACGCAGGTGGGTTTCATAAATGATCGTACGGTCCCAGGGCACACGCACGGGCTGGTCGTTGCCCCAGGTGTGCGCCGGGTCGATGACTTTGCATTTGGGCACGAAGGGGGCGCTGTCGCGTTCGTCGAAACTGAGGTCGTCGTCCGGGTGGCCGATGGTGTAGCCGAACAGCGCCTCGGACCATTTGAGTTCGCCCACCAGCTGTTTGGCATAGGGGTCGATCAGCAATTTGTGGTGGTTGAAACGATGGCCGTTGGCCGGGTCATATGCACCGTACACACGGTAGCCGTAAATCAGCCCGGGGTGGGCGTCGGGCAGATAGCCGTGGAAGATTTCGTCGGTGTATTCAGGCAGTTCGATGCGTTCGATTTCGACTTCGCCGGTATCGTCGAACAGGCACAGCTCGACTTTGGTGGCGTTGGCCGAGAACAGGGCAAAGTTGACACCCAGGCCGTCCCAGGTCGCGCCCAGGGGGAAGGGCAAACCTTCGCGGATCCGCGATGGCTCGTGGGCCGGGGCCGCTTGGTGGTTATCGGCTTTGCTCATTGTGTTGCTCCTGCAAGGGTCTTTTTTCGGGCCGAACGCGGCCGTGCTGACATGGTTCAGCTGACAATCGGGAAAGTGAAATGACCACCTGCCGACCGTATCGGCAGGTGGCTCATGAGGTCACGAGGCTTAAGGCTTGGGCTTTTTTGGCGCCGCCGGCTTTTTTGCCGCCGGGGGAGCCGGTTTGCTTGGGGCCGCTGCCGCAGGCTTGGCTTTCGCCGCTGGCTTGGGCGCGGTCTTGGGCTTGGCGGCCGGCTTGGGTTTGCTCGGCGTCAGCGCTTCGGCCTCTGCCAGCTTGCGCGCCATCTCCCAGTGGCGTGCATCTTGACCGTGGGGCTTGCCCTCGGACTCCCAGATTTGATGCGCCAATTCGCGAATGCGTTTGTCTTCAGTACTCATCACAATGCTCCTCACAGAAAATTTTCAGCTTTCTTGATCATCAGGATTGATAAAGACATTGACCGGGAAATCCCCCAGCGCAGTGCTGATCAACAGCTCCTTGTCTGGTGTGACTGCGACTGTATGAAAAAGTCCCTTCCAGTTTTCGGTTGGCGCGGCGAACGGTAATTTCACCCGTGTATCGCCCCAAACCCGCGCATTGATCTGGGGGTGCACACCCTTTTCAAGCAGGCGTTGGGGCCAGCGCGGCACCACCACCAGCACGCGTCTGCCCTGGTGCTCGCGGCAAAATGCAACCACGTGTTCGGCGTGTTGGCCCACCACATCCAGGGGCGTGTAGCGGCCCTGATGAAACACCTCGGGGTGGGCCTTGCGCAAGGCCAGCGCCTGGGCGATCACCGCCTGTTTGACCCGCCCGTCACGCCAGTTGAACAGCAACTCGCCGAGGTCGAGTGGTGCATTCAGCGCACGTTGCCGCGCGTTGAAATCCACCCGGCGACGGTTGTCCGGGTCCACCAGGCTGAAGTCCCAGAACTCATCGCCCTGGTACAGGTCCGGTACCCCAGGCACGGTAAGGCGAAGCAAGGATTGCGCCAGCCCATTGACCGCGCCGGCAGGTGCGATGGCCTGGGCGGCACTGGCGATGGCGGTGCGCAGGGGCAGGCCGTCGTCGCTGAGCAGCAGGCGCGAAAGGAACGCTTCTACCCCTTGTTCGTAGGTGTCGTTGGGGGCGCTCCAACTGCTTTGCAGCTTGGCTTCGCGCAAGGCTTTCTGTTGCCACTGCCACAGGCGCTGTTGATAGGCCTGGAGCGCTTCACGGTCGTCCAGATGCAGGTCCAAAGGCCAACTGCCGAGCAACACTTGATAGAGGATCAGCTCATCACCGGCCGACGGGCTACTGGTGTCATTGCGCAACGGCGCCGCGAGGGTGCGCCAGTGCTCCACCTGTCCGGCATACCACGGTGCGCATTCGCTCAGTACCGCGAGGCGTGCGCGGCTGTCTTCACCGCGCTTGTGGTCGTGGGTGGCAGTGGCCAGCAGGTTGTCGGGGAACGTCTGCAGCCGCTGTTGGTTGACGCGGTGGAAGTCTGTCACGGGGGCGCTGAACTGCTCGGTACTGAAGCCCACATCGTTGCGCGACAACAATACCGCCGAGCGATAGAACGCGGTGTCTTCCACGGCCTTGGCGGCCGCCGGCGAGGTCAGTTGCTGGAAGCGCACGCAGGCGTGCTTGAGTATCTTGCGCTCGCGACCGACGGGGCGGTCGCGCCAGGGTTGCCCGCCCAGCCATTTTTCCAGGTGATCGAGCACCGGCCAGTCGCCCTCGCTCAAGGTGCTGCGCGCACCGGCCAGGGCCTGCTGGAAAAAGACGTCGTCGCGCTCGCTGCGGCCTCGGGCGCTGATATAGGTGCGGTACACCGGGAAGTGCACGATCAGCTCCTGCAAGGCGCGGCGAATGGCGCCCAGGGTCAGGTCGCGGGTCATCACATCGTCACGGGCCACTTGCAACAGGGCCTGGGCCACGCTTTCAAAGTCGCCGCCCAGGGAGCCATTGAGAATCTGCTGACGCGCCAGCCGAGCCTCTTCGATAAAGGCTGAGGGCCGTTCGCTGTGTCGGGTCCACAGCTCGGCCAGCGGTTCGAAGCCCTGCGGGTCGTGTTGCAGCAGCGACAGTTGGTTCATGAATTCGTAGCCGGTGGTGCCGTCCACCTGCCAGTCTTCGCGCAGGGTTTCGCCTTCGCCGAGGATTTTTTCCACGAAGATCGGCAGATGGCGCTGTGGCGACAGTGAATCGACACGCCGGCGCAATTTGCGGCAATACCCGCGCGGATCGGCCAGGCCGTCGATATGGTCGATGCGCAGGCCGTCCACCAGGCCCTCGCTGATCAGCTCGAAGATCTTGCCGTGGGTGGCTTCGAACACCACGCTGCGTTCCACGCGCAGGCCGCCCAGTTCGTTGACGTCGAAGAAACGCCGCCAGTTGATATCGTCGGCCGCGGTGCGCCAGCTGGCCAGGCGGTAGGCTTGTTGTTCGAGCAGGTGATGCAGGCGCTGGAAACCGTCGGGTTGGCGCCCATCGAATTCGCCCAGGCGGTGTTCGATGGCCTCGCGTACGGCGCCGTGGGTAGCACGCTCGACCAGTGCCTGCTTGAGCCAGGCGGCTTCGGCGTAGGCGTCGTCCTGATAGGCGAGGGCGCTGAAGCGGTCGGCGAGGGGCTTGAGCAGTTCATCAGTGCCGAGGATCGCCGCGTAATCCCGTGGGCAGACCGGAAAGCGATGCTCGTAGTGTTCGACGTAGAACGTGCCATGGGCGGCGTCAAAATGCAGGGTCAGGGTGCCGGTTTGCAGGGCTTCGCCGTAGTCGCTGCCAAGAAACGGCATGAGCAATTGGCCCTTGAGCAGCGGGTCGGGGGAGTGCCACTGGATGTCGAAGAACTCGCTGTAGGGGCTCAGGCGGCCCCATTCCAGCAGGTCGAGCCACCACGGGTTGTCGGCGCCACCGACGGCCATGTGGTTGGAGACGATGTCGAGGATCAGCCCCATCTTATGTTCACGCAGTGCGGCGACCAGCCGGCGCAATGCCGCTTCGCCGCCCAGTTCCGGGTTGACGCGGGTGGGGTCGACCACGTCATAGCCGTGCATCGAGCCGGCGCGGGCGGCGAGCAGCGGCGAGGCGTACAGGTGGCTGATACCCAATTGGGCAAAATACGGCACCAGTGGCACCGCGTCGTCCAGGGTGAAACCTTTATGGAATTGCAGGCGCTGGGTTGCGCGCAGGGGCAGTACGTTCATCGGTCACGCTCATAGGCTTGGTTGCGCGCGACGGCCAGCAGTTCGAGGCGGCGGGCGGCGCCGGCATTGTCGAGCAGGCTGGAGGCTTCGCCGGGCAAGCGACGGCGCCAATTCGGGTGGGTATCGGTGGTGCCGGGCAGGTTGGCTTGTTCTTCAAGGCCCAGCGCATCTTCCAGCGGCAGCAACACCAGCGGTGCGCGGGTATGCCCCAGGTAGCGCACACTGGCGTCGATCATGTGGTCGGTCTCATTGCGGATTTCATCGATGAAATTCTGCGGGTCCTGGCTCAGGGCCTGGCGCAACGCCTGGCGCTCACGCAGGCGGTGCTCGCGCCATTGCTCCACAGTGGGGGCGTCGATCAGGCCCAGTTGGACGTTCCAGTCGATATCGCGGCTGTGCCACCAGCCATTGAGGGTCGGCAAGTCGTGGGTGCTGGTGGTGGCCAGCGCGTTGTCCGGCCAGTCGAGGATCGGCTTGAACTGGCCATCGTGGCCTTGTTCGAACAACAGCACGCGCATGCCCAGGATCGAACGGCCAATGAGTTTTTCACGCAGGCCGTCGGGCACGGTGCCGAGGTCCTCACCGAGCACGATGGCCTGGTGGCGGTGGGATTCCAGGGCGAGCAAGCGCAGCAGGTCGTCCACCGGGTAATACAGGTAGGCGCCTTCGCGAGGCGAGGCGTCCATGGGAATCACCCACAGGCGTTGCAGGCCCATCACATGGTCGATGCGCAAGCCGCCGGCATGCGCAAAGTTGGCCCGCAGCATTTCGATAAAGGCCCGGAAGCCGTTGCGCTTGAGGCCTTCGGGGGAAAATGCGGAAATTCCCCAGCCTTGCCCGGCGCGGTTGAGAATGTCGGGCGGCGCACCCACGGTAAGGTCGGCGAGCAACTCATCCTGGCGACTCCAGGCCTGGCTGCCACCGCCGTCGGCGCCTACGGCCAGGTCGGCGATCAACCCGACACCCATGCCGCTGCCACGTGCCGCCTGTTGCGCGCGCTCCAGGCAACGGGCGATCAGCCATTGGCTGAACGCATAAAAGCCGATATCGGCCGCGTGCTCTTCAGCGAAATGCACCAGTGCCGGGCTCTGTGGCGAACGCCATTCCTGCGGCCAGTGGCGCCAGTCGAGTGATTCGCCCGCGGCCGCGCGTACGGCCTGCACCGCTTCGAAGCGGCAATGGTTTTCCAGGGCTTCACCGCCAGCCTGGCGGAAGCTCAGGAAGTCGGCGTGTTGCGGGTGGTGGCCGTGGCGGAAGTCTTCATACAAGGCACGCAACAGGCGCTGCTTGGCCTTGGCGGCGGCCGGCCAATCGATCAGGGTGTGTTGTTCCAGGGCGTGCAGTTCCTCCGCCAGGCCGCAGGCCTCAATGGCGTTACGGACTTCACGTTCGCCGAGGACGCAGCCAGGCGATGCATACAGGCTGTTGAGAAATAACCGGCTCGAGGGCGAGTACGGGCTATAGCGCTCGGGGTCGGCACTGAACATCGCATGCATCGGGCTGATGGCCAAGGCATCGGCGCCGCGTTCGGCGGCCGAACGGGCCAGGTGTTCCAGGGCCAGGGTGTCGCCAAAGCCACCGTCGCCGAGGCGGCGCAAAGAATACAATTGGGCACTCAGGCCCCAGGCGCGGGCGGTGGCGGTGTCGACTGCTTCGGCGACGCTGTAGCAGTGAGTGGGGGCCACCGCGAGGGTGAAGGTCTGGTCGTCGATATGCACCTGGTGATAGCCGAGGGCGATCACGCCGGGCAACACGGCGTGGCTGTCCAGGCGCAGTTGCAGGGTTTCGCCGTCTTCCAGGTGGACGCGGCAGGGGGTGTCGGGCGCAAAGAAATGCCCGAGGTCCAAGCCATCGCCGCTGTCGACGGTCATCAGGGGTGGCAAGTGTTTGTCTTGTTGCACCTGCTCCAATTCAAGCAGGCTGGCATCGACCTGGGCATCGTTGTCGGCCGGGTGACCCAGGCCTTTTAATACCGCGCGCAAGGCGTCGGCTGTCACGCGTTGCGGGCGGCCGTTGGCGTCGATCCAATCGACGGCCAACCCCGCTCGGCTGGCGAGTATTTCCAGGTTCGCTTCACTCAAAGGTGCTCTCCAACAGGGGATAAGGTGACGCGCGCGCTGAAGGGCGCCAGGTGCGGGCCTTCATGGGCGGGCGTTTGGAACAGAAGCTGCGGCGGCGCGGGGCAATCGAGGGGCGCACGGCTCAGGTTCAGATCGATCTGTAACAGGCTGCCATTGCCCAGGCGCCAGCGCGCGCTGACGGCGCCGTCTGCCAGCACGTGCGCGCCCAAGGCCACGCTGCCCGGCAGGTGCGGCACGATATGCCGGTGGCGCAGGCTCAGCAGCTGGCGGTAGAAGTGGGCGTGTTCGTTTTCCACCAGGTTCGGCGCCGATTGCACAAAGGTGGGCAGCGCGTTGGGATCTGGGATGTGTTCGCGCCGTTCGGGGTCCTTGAACGCGGCGAAATCGGCGAATTCATTGCGCCGGCCCTCACGCACCGCTTCGGCCAGTTCGCCATGGTGGTCGGTGAAAAACAGGAACGGCTCGCTCGCGTTGACTTCATCGCCCATGAACATCAGCGGGATCATCGGTGACATCAGCAACAAGGTCGTGGCGGCCTGCAACGCCTGCGGCGAGCACAGTTGATGCAAGCGTTCGCCCAAGGCGCGATTGCCGATCTGGTCATGGTTCTGCAAGAACGCCACGAAGGCCGTGGGTGGCAAGTCGCCACTGGGTTCGCCGCGCTCATGGCCGTGGCGGGTGGTGTGGCCTTGGTAGATAAAGCCTTCGCTCAGACAACGCGCCAGTTTGGCGGTGGGCTCCTGGGCAAAGTCGCTGTAATAGGCGTCGGTTTCGCCGGTCAGCAACACATGCAACACATTATGAAAGTCATCATTCCATTGCGCGTCGAAATCGTGCTTCAAGAGGTGGGCCTGGTTGAGCTCGTTTTCCAGCACCATCCACACATGCCGGCCGGTGTCCACCTGTTGGCGCACGCGGTGGGCCAGCTCCTGCAGGAAACCGGGGTTGTCGATGGCGTGTACCGCGTCCAGGCGCAGGCCGTCGAAGCGGTATTCGAGCAGCCACATCAGCGCGTTATCGAGGAAAAAATCCCGCACTTCGCGGCGATTGAAATCGATACCCGCGCCCCAAGGTGTGTGCACATCCTGTTGGAAGAAGCCCTTGGCGTACTGGCCCAGGTAATTGCCGTCAGGGCCGAAGTGGTTGTAAACCACGTCGAGGATCACCGCCAGGCCATGTTCATGGGCGCTGTCGATCAGGTGCTTGAGCTGTTCGGGGGAGCCGTAGGCGGCGTGCGGTGCATACGGCAGCACCCCGTCATAGCCCCAATTGCGCTCGCCGGGAAATTGCGCCAGAGGCATCAATTCGATTGCGGTGACGCCCAGCTCGGCCAGGCGTGGCAGGTGTTTCTCGACACCGGCGTACCCACCCATCGCGCCGACGTGCAGTTCGTAGATCACCGCTTCATGCCAGGGGCGGCCTTGCCACTGGCTGTGTCGCCATGGGTAGGCGAGCGGGTCGACCACCAGGCTCCAACCGTGCACGTCCGAGGCTTGCGCCCTGGACGCAGGGTCGGGAACATCCATTTCGCCATCAATGTTGTAGCGGTAACGCGTGCCCGCCGGGCACTGGATCTCTATCTCGAACCAGCCCTCTGCCTGAGGCAACATGGCGAGGGACCGGCCGTCTTCCAATTCAACGCTGACATAAAACGCGTCTGGCGCCCACAAGGCAAAACGCGTGTGTTGCGCGTCCAACATGATTGCGCCGTGGGGCCAGGTTTCCAAAGTCCGTAACGGCATCTATGAAGACCTCCCTTGATTATTTAGTGGTTTTCCCCAGAGCCTTGGCCACCAGTTGTTCGTAGAGTTCGGCGTAGGGTTCTACCGCCTGGCACCAGTTGAAGGGTTGGGTCATGGCGCGGCTGCGCATGGCATTGAGCAGGCCTTTGTTGGCGAACACCCTGAACGCACGGCTCAGCGCTTCCTCATAGCTTTGCACCGTGGACTCATTGAACAGGAACCCGGTGACGCCATTCTCGATGGTGTCCGCCAGGCCGCCGGTATTGCGTGCCACCGGCAGCGAGCCGAAGCGTTGGGCGTACATCTGGCTGAGGCCGCAAGGCTCATAGCGTGAAGGCATCAGCAGGAAATCGCTGCCGGCGAACATGCGGCGCGCATCGGTCTCGTTGAAGCCGATACGCACGCCGACTTGGCCAGGGAAGCGCAGCGCCAGCTCACGCATGGCTTGTTCTTCCTCCGGCTCCCCGCGCCCGATAATCGCGATCTGGCCGCCGTGCTCGACGATAAAGCTGGCCACTGCTTCGGTGAGGTCCAGGCCTTTCTGGTAGACCAGGCGCGAGACCACGGCAAAGAGCGGGCCGGTGGAGTCATGCAGGCCGAACAGCTCACGCACGTGGGCAGCGTTGATTGCCTTGCCTTCCCAGTCACCGATATTGAAGTTGTGGGTCAGGTGCGTGTCGGTGGAGGTTTCCCAGCTTTCATCGATGCCGTTGGGAATACCACTGAGCAAGCCTTGCTGGGTCTTGGCGGCGAGGAAGCCGTCGAGGCCGCAGCCAAATTCCGGGGTGGTGATTTCCTGGGCGTAGGTGGCGCTCACCGTGGTGATATGGCTGGAGTACGCCATGCCGGCCTTGAGGAACGACATCTTGCCGTAGAACTCCATGCCTTCCTGTTGCAGGGCATGGGGGGGAATGCCCAGTTCCGGGGTCGAGGCCAGGCTGACCACGCCTTGATAGGCCAGGTTATGAATGGTGAACAGCGTTGGCGTGCGTGACCCACGCCAGTGCATATAGGCCGGGGCCAGGCCAGCTGGCCAGTCGTGGGCGTGCACCAGGTCCGGGCACCAGTGGATCTGGGCGAGGTTGGCGGCCATGTCGGCGGCGGCCAGGCCCAGGCGGGCAAAGCGGATATGGTTGTCGGGCCAGTCACGGCCGTTGTTGGCGCCGTAGGGCGTGCCTTCGCGCTCGTAGAGCTCGGGGCAGATCAGCACGTAGATGACGAGGCCATCCTTGAGGTCCATGCGCCCGATCTTGCACGGCGGCAACGCGGCGTGGCCGCCGAGTTCGCCGATGATATGGATCGGGTTGTCGCTTTCCATCACCTGCGGGTAGCCCGGGATCAGCACCCGTACATCGTGCAGGTGCGCCATGGCGCGGGGCAGGGCGGCGGAAACGTCGCCCAGGCCTCCGGTTTTGACCAGGTCGGCGAATTCAGAGGTGACGAACAAGACTTTCTTTCGGTTCGGGTTCTGACTCACGATCGGCCGCACAGTGTTGGGCAGGTCGGCCAACGAGGTGGGCCCCCCTGCCGGCTTACAAAAACGCTCTCCCTGAGTCTCTACAGCGGCACTGATCATAATTCTCTCCCACGTGTTGGTCGGCTAATGGCCCGCTGCCACTAGCTCCGAAGACCGCATCCTGCGGCCAGGCGCACAAGCGTTATACAAACTGGCAAGGCTTATGCCAGATGCACGGTCAGCTGAAATAGATTGGATGGACGGGCATCGGCTGTGAACTGCGTGCGCTCGCGCCACCTTAAAACTGGACCTACGGCAGAGTTGTAAAGTTTCGATTTTTTGCGGGGTTTTTGTTTTGGAACGGACCCATCAGTCATGAGTCTAGGACAGATCCCAGAGCCTGTAGGGTTTATGTGGGAATTTTGTAGGACAAAAACTTGTAACGAGGGTTGTGGCGAGCAGGCTCGCCCTGCGCTGGCGTGCGAAGCGCTCCCAAACGGTTTTGGCGGCTTGCACCCCGTTGCCAGTTTTCAGGGCCGTTTCGCGCCCCACCGCGGGGCAAGCCTGCTCTTCACAGAGAGGGTATTCCCATCATGAGTGCAGGCTGCCCCTTATTGGTGCGTCAGCCGAGTAGGCGAATGGGCGCTCCATCAGCCCAAGCCTGGATGTTTTCGATCATCTGCTGATAAAACTGCCGATAGTTCTGCTCACTCACATACCCCACATGGGGCGTGGCCAGTACATTGGGCAAGTGGCGGAACGGGTGATCGACCGGCAACGGCTCTTGGGCATACACATCCAGCGCAGCGCCTGCCAGGCGACCAGCGGTCAACGCCTGCACCAGCGCCTGCTCATCCACGATAGGCCCGCGCGCGGTGTTCACCAGCCGTGCGCTTGGTTTCATCCAGCCCAGCGCCTGCGCATCCACCAACCCGCGGCTGCGTTCGCTGAGCACCAGGTGAATGGTCAGGATATCGGCCTGTTCGAACAGTTCGCGTTTGCTGACCCAGGTCACCCCGGCTTCGGCAGCGCGCTGCGGCGTAAGGTTTTCACTCCAGGCGATCACCCGCATGCCGAACACCTGGGCGAACTGTGCGACTTTCTGGCCGATGCTGCCCAGGCCGAGGATACCCAGGGTCTTGCCATACAGGTCGCCGCCCAGGCCCACTTGCCAGTGGCCGGCGCGCAGGGCACTGGCTTCGGCGAGCAGGTTGCGGGTGGAGGCCATGATCAGCGCCCAGGTCAGTTCCGGCGCGGCGTGCTTGTAGCTGTCGGTGCCACATACCTGGATGCCCAGGGCCTTCGCGGCCGCAATGTCGATGGCGGCATTGCGCATGCCGCCGGTCACCAGCAGCTTGAGGTTCGGCAGGCCTTGCAGCAGGGGTTGATCGAAGGTCGAGCGTTCGCGCATTACGCAAATCACCTCGAAGCCTTTCAGGCGCTCGATCATCGTGGTGGTTTGCGCCGGATAATCGTGCAGGAAGTGCACCTGGCCGACGGTGTCCAGGACCGACCAGTCCACCACGCCTTGGGCCACATTCTGCCAATCATCAATGACTGCAATCTGTACCGACATTCACGAGTGCCTCGAAAAAGGTTGGATTAAAGGGTGCTCAGGCCCTGCAACAGTGCGGTGTGAAACTGGGCCGGTTCTTGCGTTTTCGGTGCATGGCCTAACCCCGGGAATTCCACCAGGGTTGCATGGGGAATACCGGCGGCCCGAGGTCTTTGCCGATGGCGGTGGTGGCGGACGTGCCGATCAGCAGCAGGGTTGCCATCCGCAGGTTCTTGAACGCGTAATACACTGGCCGGGTGAGGATCATGTCGCAAATCGACGCCGAGTTCCATGCCACCAGCATATGGCAGGGGAGGTCGCTCAGGCCGGCATATCACGCTCGTCCCGTTTGGCCGCACGTCATGGCTGCAGACACCAGGCCCATGTGTATGTATTTCTGTTGATACACCGCACGATATCCGGCCTCATGGAATCCCAAAACACGCCCGTGAGGAAGTCGCAACCCTCTTCAACCCCCAGCCAGTAATATGAGTCATACGGAACGGGTAATGGCGAACCGTATACGGTCCGCATAAACGATATGCCATCGGCATAATAGATACCTACAGCGCCAGGTAATGATTTGCGCCAGGCGACGGCCTGGCTCCAATTCATTCCTGCACGATTTTCACGCAGTTGCCATACGTTGCTGACCTCTACACGGTATGACGCGGTATTGCCTGCCCTGTCTTCTACATCGATATAGGTGCTTCCGTTAGCCATGCCCCTGACCTTGCCGTCGTTTAAGTTGACCGTCGCGATACCTGGGTTTCTTGAACGGTATGAGTAAGGAGGCGAGCCCCCTTCTGCCTCGCGTATCTGGGCATTGCCCGGGTATTCCTGGCCGTTTCGTGGCCAGCCGGGAGCGACGATGGCTCGCCCGTTCAAAATCATGGTCGAGTTGCCAATAGTCAACGGCGGCGCTTTTAAAACGGAGTAGATCACCGGTGGAAACACGATCGCATCCGCCCGTTCTGGGCTGGTGCTGAACGCGGCCGAGAACTCCATCGTCAGCGTCGAAGCGTGGTCCAATTCATTGAGGTAAGTGGCCAGGATCGGATGTTCGTAGCGACCCTGGTTTATCCAGTCGCCATTGACACGATCACCCCCGCTGCCGTTTAGGAGGGTGATCGGGTAATTCACGCCGTTCTTTTTGCCTGTCAACGTCAGCCAAACCGGCCAGAACTCGGTAATAAAGTGCCAGGTGCCAATATGGGCGGTCGCCCCGTCAATCACTTTTGCCAGGTCGAGTATTTGGGTTTGTTGATCTGCTTCGTTGATACGGATGATGGTTTTCTGCAATTCATCCAACGGAATAGGCAGCACCTTCACGGTCAATATCTGAGAGTCCGGCGACGGTTCACCCCTGCGGGTGACCACGTACTTGAACGTCATGAACTGATCGCTATTGCCTATGTTGGCCGCAATGGCCTGCCGGGGGATGTCGAACACGACCTCTCCCGCTAATTCGTTGCCGAATTTGGCCGGGATGTCCGGCGAGCCTTGCCCTTGCCTACCGAGCATGGACACTTTGATGGAGTCGGTGTCGAGCATCCCCACGTAGCGCACCACCAGGTCGCTGCCATTCAGCGCATCCAGCGGCGCCAGCGTGGCCCTGCCTGGCCCGGTGATCGTGGCTCGGACCAAGTCCGGTGGTGGCAGGTCCATCAGGCCTCGGGCAATCAGCACGGACGTGATTTCGGAGTAACGCGTCGGTTCAAGCCCCCGCTTGAGGGTGTAGGAAACAATTACGTCCTGATCAAGGTTGCGTTCGACAAAGACGTACGGCACCACGAACTCAGCGAGTTCGCCATCCCGGTGGACATCGTAGTCGACTTGGGTGCTGGCCAGCGGGCCTGTCCACCACAAGATCATCTGGTCGCCTGCGCGCGTGCTGGCGAAGGGGGCAATGACTTTGGCGCCATTCTTTACATCGTCCGGGTCCAGTTGAGCGCCCGATGCCTTTTCGATTTTGGGTGGGGGCATATCGCGTTTGGGCTCGCCCACTTGATAGGTTTCGCTCAGTGAGTCCTGCCCGGTGCGCAGAAGTGTGTAGAACACCTGCACGCGCAACCCGTCAAACCGCTTGATATCTTCACCCGGTACGGTGAACGAGAGCACGCCTTTGTCATTCGGGATGCTGTCAAACCGTTTGCTCTGCTTGTACTCAGTCGTGATGTTGGGGTTGCTGACCAACAGCGTGATCTGGATGAGGTCGTCGGGTCGCCAGGTGTCCTGCTCAAGAAAGCTGACGGTGGCGTTGGCAGGGCCTGGGGGGATAATGTCGCCTACCGCCTCTACCACCCAGGGGGCGGGCCATTTCAGCGCTTCACCGATAACCGACAGGAACAGATTGTGCGAGCGCTTGGTCGGCTGCCCGTTACCCTCCAGCAAGTAGTGAACGGTTGCGCTGCCACTGGCAATGGCCTTGACCAAGGCATTCGGTACGTCGAAATAGTAAGTCCTGCCCCCAGGTAACACCTGATCGTCAATATGGGGGACAGAGCCATTTTCATTGGTCCCGGCCCAAATCAGAAAGACGCGCTCGTAGATCCGGGCATTGGCGGCTGAAACATAGAGCCCGATTCTTACGTGTTGATTGCCCAACTGAGCCAAGTCGATGGTGGGGGCCGTATCGGGAAAATCCAACCAGGGAGGGTCCAAACGATCATTGCGCAGGTACACCGATATCCAGGTTATGACCGACCACAGAGCCCTTGGGTCGGGACCATTGCCGGTGGGGCCTATTACTTGGAAAGCGACTGGCAATTGCTCGCTGTCGCCGACATCGATAATCGTGGCGTACTCCACGGTGAGCTTGATGTCAGACCCGACGTCAGCGGGTTGCACTCGGTACTCTATGATCACGTTGCCCCAGGCCAGCCGAAGTAGATCATAGGGCGCCATATTCTCCCAGTGTCGGAACGTTATCTGAACACCGAGCTTGGCACGGTCATCATTGATACCGTCAATTTCTACATCGGGCGGCAGCACCAGGACCAGTTTTCGATTGCCGGGCTGGGTGGGTTCCGGCGCGATGCCTCCTGGACGACGCAGATTGACGCGCAACCGCAACGGCATGGTTTCCGAAGGGTTCCCACTGAGACGGATGACCCTGACCTGTACCGGGTCGGCCCACGACTCGCGAATGAAATTTTGGGAGATCGTAAAGGGGATACGGGTCAGGTTTTCGTCGCCGTCGCGAATCTGGTTGAACGCCACCGCGACGCCTGCCCAGTAAAACTCAAAGCTGGTGCCTTTGGGCGTTGAAGGCGGACGGGCAATATGCACCACCAGGGGAATCTCGGTATGCCGAATGCCGATGCCACCATCGGCCCGCTCGTGGTCGCCTACGATAGGGGGTTGCAAGAGCCCAATCTCGACCGGTGGCAGATCGGGTACAAACGGATTGACCGGTGCAGGGTGCTTGATCATGAGGATTTCCTCGCAGGCGTATGGCGAAATTGAACCTCTGCGCGAGGACCGCTGACTACTGTCAACTCTGACAGGTGGCGACGAATGGAACGAGAAGCGGCCGGTGTTGAGACCACTGGTCGCTACCTGTCAACTCTGACAGTAGCCATGCCCCGCCCATCATTGTTTGATAACACCAACCGCTCAATAGCGTCGCTTGAGTGTTCGCTTGATCAGTCGGAGAGAATCCATGGACATTGCCCTGGCCCCCCAATCACCCCGCCAACCCAGGCAACTCGATCGCCTCAATATTCCGGGTATGAAGCAAAACGTCATTGGCTATGACGGGGGCGTTGGCCTCTGGTTGCTGACGTATGGCTTGACGGTGGTGGTGGACAGGAACTGGCTGGCAAGCCCGGGCGATGTGATCAATATCGTGCGCATGCCCGATATGCTGCAATTGGCAACCCTGATGCTCAAGGAGGGCGATGAGGCGGCCAACCATTATTTCTTCAGCATTGAACACAAGAACCTTCCTGATGGTGAGGTGCGGCTGGGGTATGTGGTGCATTTCAAAGAGGGAGGCGAGGCCGCTTCCTACACCTTGAGCGTGTTGGTGAAGACTGACCTGCCGGGTGGAAGAAACAATAACCCACCGTTCCCTGGCGTAGGGCATTCAGAGCTCAAGTTCACCCTGTCGACCACGATTGTTGACCCTCCGGATGCCATACGCGGGGTAACGGTGACAGTTGCCCCCTATCCGAACATGCATGCCCGGGACATGATCCATTTCTCTTGGGCAAGCGTGCTTATCATCCAACAAGTGGCGGGGGTTGGCCGCGAAACCGTGTTCAACATCAGTCGTGACCAACTGATGGAAGGGGGCGACGGCACCGACCTGTTGGTAGGGTTTTTACTGGTGGACCAGGTAGGCAACACGTCGACGGACAGGTCCGCAGATACCAAGGTGCAGGTGAACCTGGATAGTACGCGGCTAGAGGGCCCGGCCATTATCACCGATGGCCCCGTTGACACTATCGATATAGAGCGACTCAATGGCGAGGACCTGCTCATCGAGATGCACAACTCTGCAGCCATCGCCCCGGCGGGAAGTCTGTACGACATAGACTTCCGGTCCTACCCGCCCAACGGGGGTGTGATTGTGCATCGTGATTTTGAACGGGTCATCACGGCTGGCAGGACGGTCACGCACAATGTCCCATATGGTGTGGTGCGTGCCGCTGCAGGCGGCCGGGTGGAAATCAAGTATGTGCTGAGGAAGCAGAATCCTGCCGTCGATCTGTATTCGAGAATCACCGTTGCGAAGGTATTCGGCTCGATTGTCAGGCTTGAGGCGCCTTATTTTGCCGAATACCCCGGCCATACGGTGCATCCTATTCCCAACTCCGCGCTGGTGAGTATTCCCTATTACCCATGGCGTCAAGCGCAGGATAAATTGACCCTGATCATGCGCTATGTCCGTGGATTGAATGATGTGGTGGTGTTCAGCGAGTCGAAGCTGGTCGGCGACTCGTGGCCAGAAGGCGCCCCCGTGCAGCGTTTGATCTACCGCCAGGACCTTGAACGATTCGACGGGTACAAACCGTACCTCTATTACGTCGTGGAGCCGCGGATTGTTGAGGGTTCTACGCCGGAGTTGAATGAATCGTTGCGCCAGTTGGTACAGATTGGCCTGCCGGTCAGCGCCGACAGATGATTATGTCCAAGGCCCCGTCAGATAGGCTACGAGGCCATAGCGCGCTGTTTTGGCGATAGAGACCATAAGCAAGAAGCGCCACAGGGGTTCGCGCATCACCCCGGCCACCAATGTCAGGGGGTCGCCTATGATCGGCACCCAACTGAGCAACAACGTCCAGTGCCCCCAACGCGCGTAATGGCCGCGCGCCTTGTCCAGTTGCCGGGCACTCACCGGGAACCAGCGTCGCGCCTTGAAGTGATCCACCCAGCGGCCCAACAGCCAATTGACCAGCGACCCCAGCACGTTGCCCAAGGTGGCGATGCCCAGCAACCACCACAAGCTGTACTGGCCGCTGAGCAGCAAGCCCACCAGCACGGCTTCCGATTGCAGCGGCAGCAGGGTCGCGGCACCAAAGGCCGCGACGAACAGCCCGAGGTAACCGACCAACACCGATCAGTGCGCCGGATACTCGGCGACCACAACATCCTGGCCGTCACGCGTCAGGCCAATGAGCTGATAGGCCTCGGCTTGACCGTCCACTTCCATCCCCGGCGACCCCATGGGCATGCCCGGTGCGGCGATGCCCAGCAGGTCGTCGCGCTTGCGCAACGCCAACACCTGTTCGGCGGGGACATGACCCTCGACGAATTTGCCGTCGATGACCGCGGTATGGCAGGAACCCAGGCGCGGGGCGACGCCCAGGCGTTGCTTGACCGCGCTCATGTTGGTTTCGACGTGGTCATTGACCTTGAAACCGTTATTTTCCAGGTGGCTGATCCATTTTTTGCAGCAGCCGCAATTAGCGTCGCGGTGTACGTCGATGGGTATCAAGTCGGCGGCTTGGGCCAGGGCGGTGGTGAACAGGGCTGACAGCAGGGCCAGGCGCAAAGGGGTTTTCATGGAAGGTCTCGTCAGCAGGAGGTGGCCATTGGGATGGTGGCGATCATGACCACGTCATCGCGGGCAAGCCAGCGCCCGCCGGTGCGCGACGCCAGTGGTAATGTTTCAAAATTATACGAAGTCGGGATTTTCCAGCCGGTGCTTGAGCTGGTCCAGCGCGATCGTGGACAGCTCGATCATGCGTTCATGCAAGCTCGCCAGTTGCAACTCCGTCTCATAGGTCAACACGCGCTTGAACAGCGTGCCGCCGTTATAGGGTTGCAAGACGTAGTGTAGGGAGCCGTCGACAGCCAGGGAGGTGAACACGGTCTTGAACTCCCCAGGCTTGTGCGCGATCTGCACGCGATAACTCATGGGAACCCGTACACCCAGCAGGTCGATGACCTCGGTGAAACGCGCGCCGGCGGGGAGTGAGCCGCTGGTGCCGGTCTCGGCACCAAGGGAGGTGGGGTGCCATTCGTGCCATCGATCCGGTTGGGTCACATAGTCATAGACGGCGTCGATAGGGGCCTGGATAAAACGTTCCTGACTGATCCGCTCCAGGCGAATCGACTGCTCAGCGCGCATGGCACACCTCCTGTGTGGCGAAACTATGCACCGTGAGCTGTCAGAATAGTCCCACTCCCGCGTATTGCACGGGAGTGTTTCATCCATTTATCAGCGCACCTTGAATCGGCTCATCAACGCAATCACCCGACCGTTCGCATCCAGCAGGCTTTGTGTATTGGTTTCAGTGGCATGGCCGCTTTGTACCAGCTCTTCGACCATATGTCGGATCTGCACCATGCTGCGGTTGATCTCTTCGGTCACCGCGCTCTGTTGCTCGGCGGCCGTGGCGATCTGGGTACTGAGGTTGTTGATATGGCTGACCGAGCCAGCCATCTCATCCAGGCCGCTGTTCACCCGTGCGGTAGCGTCCGCCGCCGACTGGCAGCTGGCCTGGGTGTTTTCCATGGCCGCCACGGACGAACTCACGCCCGTGGTCAGGCGCGCGAGCATCTCATTGATCTGCGAGGTGCTGGCCTGGGTCCGCGCCGCCAGCGCACGCACTTCGTCCGCCACCACCGCAAACCCACGGCCTTGCTCGCCGGCACGCGCGGCTTCGATCGCCGCGTTGAGTGCCAGCAGGTTGGTCTGGCCGGCAATCGCGCCAATGACCCCGAGGGTTTCAGTGATGCGTGCGGCGTCCTGGCGCATGTTTTCCACGGTGTGGGTGGCACTGGCGACTTCACCGATCAATGCACTGACGCTGGTAGAGGCTTCACCCACGACCACACGGGAGCGGTCGGCGTGCTCATTGGCGCGCTGGGTGAATGCAGCGGTTTCGGCGGCGTTGTGCGCCACCGTGTCGGCGGTGGAGCTCATTTCGGTGATCGCGGTGACGGTCTGGTCGGTCTCCGAGGCATGCCGCACCAGGATACTGTTGGTCTGCGCCGAGGTTTGCTGCAATTGCGCCAGGCCAGACGACATGGCCCCGGTGGCCAGGGTCACTTCGCCGATCATGTTTTGCAGGTAGACGATAAAGCGGTTGACCGAGTGGCCGATGGCGCCGAGTTCGTCTTCGGCGCGGATGGTGATGCGTCGCGTGAGGTCGGCGTCGCCGGCGGAGAGTGCGTCGATGTTGCTTTTCAGCGTTTTCATGCGCTGGACCAACTGGCGAATCGCATAGGCCGCCAGCAGCACCAGCAGCAGTACCATGGGAATTTGCAGCAGCGCCAGGGTGCCGAGCACGTCATCGCGCTGGGCGGTGATCAGCGAGGTGGGCAGGGCGGTCGCGAGGAACCATGGCGTGCCTTCGATCGGGCGCATGTAGAAGGTGCTGGCCACGCCCTGGTTGTCGAACTCGCTGCGTTGCAACTTCTGGTCACGCTGGCCAAGGGCTTTGCTGATCATGGCGGCGAACGCCGAGGTGCCGCTCAGTTCGCTGATGTTCTTCAGCACCACCGGGCTGTTGATACGTGTGCTGTTGCTGATGATCTTGCCGTCGCCTTCGACGATCAGCATTTGCCCGCCGATGTCTTTTTCCTTGCTCGCCACCAGGTCGTTGAAGAAACCCAGGGTCACGTCGATAGTGGCAACGCCATACGCCGCGCCATCACGCTGGATGGCCATGGCGCAGTTGGTGCGCGGCTCCTGGCTGGCGTCGTCCTTGTAGGCCGCGGCCCAGGCACATTGCCCGCGTGGCGCGGCGAGGCCGCCCTTGTACCAGCTCTGGTCGTAGTAGTTGGGCGCCGGGTCGCTGTTCCAGAAGGTGTTCACGGCCAGCTTGCCCGACGCATCACGGTGCCAGAAGGTGCTGTGCTTGTTGCGCCCGGGCGTGCGCTGGTTGGGCAGCGGCCAGATACCACCGCCGAACACTTTCAGCTCGCCATACTGGTCCACCAGACCTGGCAGGACCTTGTCGATGGCATCGCTGTCGAGCAGGGGGATGGTTTGGGTGATGGTGCGTTGCTGGGCCTGGACTTTGTTCAACTCGCCCTGGATCTGTACCGCAACCTCGGCGATGCGATTGAGTACGACCTGCTCTTCAGTCTGGCGCAGGGTGGGCGCGACCAATTGGCCGATGCCCACGACGGTCAACACTAATAGCATCAGGACGAACAGCACCAGGAACACGGTGTAGCGAGCTTGGATGGAGCGCAGTGGGGGCATGGGGGTCGTCCTTACGAAGCGTTTATTGTCGACGCGGCTTTGTTAGAGCTTCGTAGGGCTATCGGCTTGGCGCGCAATAGCTTTAGGTACGATGGTGCAAGGAAGTGGGAGCCCCTTGATAAAGGGGCTCCCTGGCAGGGCTCGTCAGATATCCAGCATTGCCATGACTTCCTTGGGGTAGCGCAGGCCAGCTGTGGCGTCGGCAGGGAAGATGGCGTCCAACGCCGCCAGTTCGGCCGGGGTGAGGGTGATCGATACAGCCGCTACGTTCTGTTCCAGGTACCTGCGCTGCTTGGTCCCGGGGATTGGGATGATGAAGTCACCTTGCGCGAGCACCCAGGCCAAAGCCAATTGCCCGGCGGTGACGCCTTTGTCAGCCGCCAGGCGTTGTACCTGTTTCACCAATTGCAGGTTTTTCGCAAAGTTATCGCCCTGGAAACGTGGGCTGAGACGGCGATAGTCATCGGCGCCGAAATCGTCCGGGCTTTGCAGGGCGCCGGTGAGAAAGCCCCGGCCCAACGGACTGTAGGGCACGAAGGCAATGCCCAGGCGTTGGCAGGCGGCCAGGCAGCCGTTGTCTTCCTGGTCGCGGCTCCACAAGGAATATTCGCTTTGCAGCGCGCTGATCGGGTGCACCTTGTGGGCGCGTTCCAAGGTGGCGGCGGACGCTTCGCTCAGGCCCAGGTAACGCACCTTGCCTTGCTTGACCAGCTCGGCCATGGCGCCGACGGTTTCTTCGATGGCGACCTCAGGGTCAATGCGGTGCTGGTAATACAGGTCCAGTGTTTCTATGCCCAGCCGCCGCAACGTGCCGTCGATGGCCTCGCGGATGTACTCGGGACGCCCATTGACGCCGCGCCGCGCCGGGTTCGCCGGGTCGCGCACGATGCCGAATTTGCTCGCCAGGAACACTTGATCGCGTTTGCCGGCGATGGCCTGGCCGATCAGTTGTTCATTGGTGTGCGGGCCGTACATGTCGGCGGTGTCGAGGAAGTTGACCCCCAGTTCCAGCGCGCGATGCAGGGTGGCCGTGGCCTCGGTGGTATCGGTGTCGGGGGTGTAGAAGTCGGTCATGCCCATGCAGCCGAGGCCGATGGCGGAAACACGTGGGCCGTTTTTACCGAGTTGACGAGTGTGCATGGGTGCAGCTCCTGTTGAGGTAGGCGCCTATTGTTACCCTCGACAAAACCGGGATAAACCGGCTAAAAGCACTATCACTATTCGTAAAATCTAAATAATCCATAATAGAGGTGGCGAGATTTGGACCGTTTCAACGCAATGCGCGTGTTTACCCGGATTGTCGAGTTGGGCGGGTTCGCCAAGGCGGCCGACAGCCTGCAACTGCCACGCGCGTCGGTGACGATCCTGATCAAGCAACTGGAAGCGCACCTGGGCGTGCAGTTGTTGCAGCGCACGACGCGTCAGGTCAGTCCGACCCTGGATGGCACGGCGTATTACCAGCGTTGCGTGCAATTGCTGACAGACCTGGAGGAAACCGAAGCGGTGTTTTCTACCCGCAGCCAGAACCCGCGCGGCACCCTGAGCATTGATATGCCGTCGGGTATCGGGCGCCTTATCGTGATCCCCGCGTTGCCGACGTTCACCTCGCGTTACCCGCAGATTGAACTGGAGATCAGCCTTAATGACCGCCCGGTGGACCTGATACGCGAAGGTGTGGATTGCGTGCTGCGCGGTGGCCCGGCCCTGGACGAATCACTGGTGGCCAGGCCGCTGGCGATGATGGACCAACTGACCTTGGCCAGCCCCGGGTACCTGGAACGCATGGGGGTGCCCCAAACCCTGGACGACCTGGCCCGGCATCAGATGGTTGAGTATGTGTCCAGCGCCAGCGGCAAACGCTTCGGGCTGGAATTCGCATTAGCGAACGAGTTGCGGAGCGTCAACCTGGCCAAGACTGTCGCGGTGAACAGTTCAGACGGCTATTTCTCTGCTTGCGAAGCCGGATACGGGTTGATCCAGGCCCCCCATTATCATGCGATGCAGCAACTGGCCCGGGGGACGCTGGTGGAAGTGCTGCCACACTTGCCAGTCCCGAAAATGGCCCTGACGGCGCTGTACCCGCCGCACCGCCAGTTATCACGGCGGGTGCGGGTGTTTGTCGATTGGCTGGTGGAACTGTGCGCGCGGCCCGGCAGTGGGTTACAGCGTTAGGGGCGGGCGCCTGCAAAACCGTCCCATTTATTACGATGCGTGGGCTTAGCGCTTCACGCCTGGCGCCTGGCCCTTGCGATAGGCCCCCGGCTGCTGGCCAATGACCTTGTGGAACGCCCGCGTAAACGCGGCCACCGACTGATACCCCACCTCCAGCGCAACATCGGCCACGGTCTGGTCGTTTTTGAACAGCTGGCAGGCATGGCGCATGCGCATCATCAGTAGCACTTGCCCTGGCGATTGCCCGCACAGCTCATTGAAGCGCTTGAAAAACGCCGAGCGCGACAGGCCGGTGCAGGCGGCCATGCTTTCCAGGGTCCAGGGCTCCGCCGGCCGGGCGATCAATTGTTCCAGCAGGTGCGCAAATGCCGGCTGCCGGCCCAGCGCGGCGAGGCCGCCCAAGTCGGTGTTGCCGATCACTTGTTGGCGCAGTACATACAGGAACAGCAGGTGGCACAGACGTTCGAGCAGGGTGGACGAGGGCGCCGGAGTGCGTTCGCACTCTTGTAGGATCAGTTCGAACAGGTTGCGCGCGGCGGTCAATGACGGGTCGCCGGCACGCAGGATGATCCACGCGGGCAGGCTGTCGACAATCATTGCGGACAAGCCGGATTGGAAGTGAAAGAACCCGCAGACCAGCCCCACGCCGTCGGTGGCCGCGCTGTCCAGTGGCACCATCGGGCGACGCGGGCATTCCTGCGCACCCGCCGCCGTGGCTTCGCCGGACAGTCGGTACTCAAGGTCACGCAACAGAAACACCGCGTCGCCATTGTTCAGGTGCTGGGGGCTGGGCTCGCCGTCGATATGCAGCCAGCATTGGCCCTGCACGAGCAGGTGGAAACTGGCCCGTGCCAGGCCGTGGGTGCTGGCGTGCCAGTCACCGCAGTAACGTCCGACATGAAACAAGCTGGTCTCGAGTTCAAGGCTGTCTAATAACCAATCGACAAGTGCACCGGACGAATTCATCTAATGGAAAGACTCAAGAGCAAGTAATCGCTACTTTAGCCTATTGAGGCGTTTTTTTATAACCAACAGACTTGGTACACGAACCAATAAGGAGACCGCACCATGTCCCGCGTACCGCTGCTCACCCTCGAAACCGCTCCGCCAGCGGCCAAACCCTTCCTGGAAAATGCGCTGAAAGGCTCGGGTTTCATCCCCAACCTGCTGGCCGTGCTGGCCAATGCGCCGGCCGCGTTGGAGACCTACATCACCGTTTCCGGCCTGAACGCCAAGGCCGAGCTGAGCCTGGCCGATCGCGAAGTGGTGCAACTGATTGCCGCGACCACCCACGGTTGCGATTTCTGCGTGGCCGGCCACACCGCCGTGGCGCGCAACAAAGCCAAGCTGCCCGAAACCGTGATCGAAGCCCTGCGCCAGCGTGGCGAACTGCCTGATGCTCGTTATGAGACGCTCGCCGCGTTCACCCGCGAAGTGATCGCTACCCGAGGCGATGTGAGCGATGCCGGCTACGAGGCGTTCCGGGCCGCCGGCTACTCCGAAGGCCAGGCGCTGGAGGTTATATTGGGGGTCAGCCTGGCCACTCTGTGCAACTTCGCTAATGTGTTTGCCCGTACCCCGCTGAACCCGGAGCTGGCGCAGTACCGTTGGGAACAACCGGCCAGTTGAAGGCGCGCACGCGTCGGTGATGGTCATCTGCTTTAACAAGGAGAAACATGAATGCTTGACCCAATCTTGAGCCGTTGGCTCGATGTTCAAGCGCAGGCCCTGGATGTGGGCAGTTGCGACCCACAGGAAGTGCTGCCGCGGTTGGCAGACGCCAACGTGTTGCGAATCGGCGTACCCAAGCACCTCGGTGGCCTCGGCGGCGATGTGGGCGGGGCGGTGGACGCCATCGCGAATGTTGCCAGCCATTCCCTGGCGGCAGCCTTTGTGTGCTGGGGGCAGCGTTCGTTTATCGAGTATCTGTTGCACAGCCCCAACGAGCGGCTGCGTGAGCAGTTGTTGCCGGACCTGCTCAGCGGCAAGCTGGCCGGGGCCACGGGGCTGTCGAATGCAATGAAGTTCCTCTCGGGTATCGAGACCTTGCAGATCAGCGGCGAGCCGAGCGACGACGGTTGGACCCTGAACGGTCGCCTGCACTGGGTGACCAACTTGCGCAAGAACGGCTTCGTCGCCGCCGCCGCGATTGAACATGCCGACGGTGGTGCGCCGTTTATCCTGGCGATCCCGGACTCAGTGGCGGGCTTGCAGCGCTCACACGACCTTGATTTGCTCGGCTTGCAATCCAGCAACACGGCCGCCCTGGGGCTGGAAGGTGTGGAGCTGAGTCGCGACTGGTTGCTGCATGAGGATGCACGCCAGTTCCTGCCGGCGGTGCGCCCGGCGTTTCTTGGCCTGCAATGCGGCATGTCGATTGGCCTGGCGCGTCGCTCGTTGGCGGAAGTGGCCTATCATCTGGGCGCGTCCCGCACCGTGTTGCGTGAAGAGTTGGAGGCGTTGCGCGTGACCCTCGATCACCTGGTCACCGAACTCAAGAAAGGGTTGCTGGCCGGACGTTTTGCCGCCGAACCGGTGCCATTGTTCAAGCTGCGCATCGCCCTCGCGGAAACCGCTGCGAGCGCCGTGCAACTTGAGCTGCAGGCCAGTGGCGGCAAGGCCTACCTCACCGCGCACGGCAGTGGTTTTGCCCGGCGCTGGCGTGAGTCGGCCTTTGTGCCGATTGTGACGCCCAGCCTGGTGCAACTGCGCACCGAACTGCAACGCCAGGCCGCGTTATGAGCCAGGCGGTTCTGACGGCCCGGGGCATTGCCCTGGGGTACGCCAGCGGCCCGGTGCTGCAAGGCTTCGACCTGCAGTTGCAGCCCGGCGAAGTGGTATCGATCCTCGGCCCCAGCGGTGTGGGCAAATCCAGCCTGTTGCGGGTGCTCGCCGGCTTGCAGGCGCCTCAGGGCGGCGGCGTACAGGTACTGGGCGAGCCATTGAGCGGCCCGCACCCGCGTGTGGCGGTGGCGTTCCAGGACCCAAGCCTGTTGCCGTGGCTGAGCCTGGAAAAGAATGTGGCGTTTGGCCTGGACTTCACCCGTCAGCCGCACCTGAGCCCCGAGGAGCGGCGCCAGCGCGTTGACCATGCCATCGCGGCCGTGGGCCTTGAGCATGCGCGCCAGCAGTTCCCGGCGCAGTTGTCCGGTGGCATGGCCCAGCGCACGGCGTTGGCCCGCTGCCTGGCGCGCCAGCCGCAAGTACTGCTGCTCGATGAACCCTTTGGTGCCTTGGACGAAGTGACCCGTGCCGACATGCAGCACCTGTTGCTCAAGGTCAATCGCGAACAGGGTTCGGCGGCGGTGTTGATCACCCACGACATCGACGAAGCCTTGCTGCTGTCCGACCGCATCCTGCTACTGGGTAACCGCCCGGCGCGCACGCTGGGCGAATGGCGGATCGACCTGCCGCAACCCCGCGAGGAACAGGTAGAAGCGATTGGCGCGCTGCGCATCGAGATTCTTAAAACCCTACGGCAGGCGAGCCGCCCTCAACCCAACCCCCTTGACCTGCTGGAGCCTAGCCATGTGTCTGGATGACCTGACCCACTCGCGCCGTGATTTTCTCAAACTCTCTGCGGTGCTCAGCGCCGCCGGTGCCTTGCCGCTGTTGAGCAGCCTGCAGGCACGCGCGGCCAATGAACCGGATGCACCGGTACGCATCGGTTATTTGCCGATCACCGACGCCACGCCATTGCTGGTGGCGCATAACAATGGCCTGTTCGAGGCCGAGGGCATCAAGGCCGAGCGCCCGGTGCTGCTACGCAGTTGGGCCCAGGTGATCGAGGCGTTTATCTCGGGCCAGGTCAACGTGATTCACCTGCTGTCGCCGATGACCGTGTGGGCACGCTATGGCAGCCAGGTCCCGGCCAAGGTCGTGGCGTGGAACCACGTCGGCGGTTCCGGGCTGACCGTGGCGCCGGGCATCACTGACGTGAAGCAACTGGGCGGTAAGTCGGTGGCGATTCCGTTCTGGTATTCGATCCATAACGTGGTGGTGCAGCAACTGTTCCGCGATAACGGCCTTACCCCCGTTGCCCGTGCGGCCGGTGGCGCGATTGCCGCCAATGAGGTGAACCTGATCGTGCTGCCGCCTTCGGACATGCCGCCGGCATTGGCCAGCAAGCGCATCGACGGCTACATCGTCGCCGAGCCGTTCAATGCCCTCGCGGAAAACCTCAAGGTCGGTCGCGTGCAGCGTTTTACCGGCGATGTGTGGCGCAACCATGCGTGCTGCGTGGTGTTCATGCATGAGCATGACCTGGTCAACCGCCCGGAGTGGTCGCAGAAGGTGGTGAATGCCATCGTCAAGGCCCAGGTCTGGACCCGCGACCACCGCGAAGAAGCGGTGAAGCTGTTGTCCAAGGATGGCCCGAACCGCTACACGCCGCATGCTGAACCGGTCTTGAGCAAGGTCCTGGCACCGGCGGCCAGCGACCGCGCTGCGTACCTGGCGGAGGGTGCGATCCAGCATGCCAACTGGGACGAACATCGCATCGACTTCCAGCCCTATCCCTTCCCCAGCTACACCGAGGAACTGGTACGGCGCCTGAAAGACACCTTGATCGAAGGCGACAAGAAGTTCCTCGCCGATCTCGACCCGGCCTTCGTCGCCAAGGACCTCGTGGATGACCGCTTTGTGCGCAACGCCATCGAGGCCGTGGGTGGCATGAAGACCTTTGGCTTGCCGGAGGGCTTTGAGCGGCACGAGGAGATCGGCGCTTGAACCGAGGTAAAACCGTAGCGTGGCCGGGCTGGTTGCTCGGGTTGGGAGGCTTGGCCGGGTTGCTGTTGCTCTGGTGGCTGGGTGTGAAGGTGTTTGGCGCTGCCGACGGCTTGTCAGCGCGTTTTTCACTGGCGGCCACGTTCGGCAGCCTGTGGGAGTTGCTGGGGCGCGGCGAGCTGTACCTGCACATTGCGGTGAGCCTCAAGCGCATTGTGGTCGGGCTGTTTCTTGCCTTGCTGGTGGGCGTACCGCTGGGGTTGCTGGTGGGCAGTTCGCGCAACCTGGAGGCTGCGACCACGCCGGCCTTTCAGTTCCTGCGGATGATCTCGCCCCTGTCGTGGATGCCGATCGTGGTGATGCTGATGGGCGTCGGGGACCAGCCGATCTACTTCCTGCTGGCGTTTGCCGCGGTGTGGCCGATCATGCTCAACACCGCTGCCGGGGTGCGCCAGCTGGACCCACGCTGGTTGCAGTTGAGCCAGAGCCTGAGTGCCACGCGCTGGGAGACGCTGCGTCGGGTGATCATTCCAGGCGTGGTCGGGCATGTGTTGACCGGCGTGCGCCTGGCCATCGGCATTTTGTGGATCGTGCTGGTGCCGTGCGAGATGCTTGGGGTCAGTGCCGGGCTGGGGTATTACATCCTCGACACGCGGGACCGCCTGGCTTATTCGGAACTGATGGCGATGGTGCTGCTGATCGGGCTGCTGGGCTTTGCGCTGGATGCGTTTGCGCGATGGTTGCATCAGCGATGGGTGCATGGCGGGTGACAGGCCCTGAACAAAAGCCCGGCCTCCGGCCGGGCGTTTTGTCATCGCGTATGAGCAGGCTGGGTTCAGGGGGTAGGTTGGACCTCAGACCTCGTGGAAAATGTGCAGGTCACCCGGTGCGTCGTGAGGATCTAAGGCCTTTGCCGGATCCGGGAGGTTTTTGGTCTTCCTCATTCCGACGCTTACTCCCGGGTCTGTCCTTGTGAAAACGCCCACCCCAATGCCGCCTGTCAGCTCCGCCACTCCCGGGACTCCTTGGGATGTCTTCATATGGGCATTGCCCATCAACGCAATCCACTTTTCGCCCGGAGGGTTCTGGCGAATGGTCTGTGCGGCGTAGTAATTGAATTCCCTGAGCCTTGGCTCATTTTGCTGCGCCTGATTGATTGCTTGGAACTGCTCGGGCTCATCTTTGTGCCGGGTGAGATAAGGATGGTCGAGGGGCACGATCTCTATCCCTTCATCATTGAATTTTTTGACCAACTCATCGAATGAGGGCGATAGCCGTGGTGTCTTGCCGTTGCCGAGAAAACCGATGCCGTCGTCAATGACTTTCATCTGTGCGTCATAGAACGTGGCTTCGATATACAGTTTCTTGACCCCTTTTTGCTTGAAGGTGTCTACGTTATCGAACAGCGTCTGGAAACTGGCCATTTCTTTATGGATGTCACCAAAGACCACGCCATCGGATGCATCCAGGGCCTTTTCGATCAGCGTTTTGGGTGTGACTTGACCAGGGATCACGGGGAGGGTGGGGCGAGCCGGAAGGCCGCCGTTTGCCATCCGCCGATAAAAGTCATTCATTTCTTGCCCGAACTTTTGCCGGGTTGCCGCCTTCCTGCTCGGGGTGAAGTGTGCATCGCTTATCGCGCCTTTGATGCTGGTGACATACTCCCCCTGAGGTAAGTGGTCGGTCTTTTGGATGCCGTTCGGGACCGCTTGTACCGGGCCATTCGCCGGTGGCTGCGGACGGGCCGGGCGGTTGCTCGAGCTAAGCGGGTTATGCCGGTTATTGTGTGCGGATGCGGGGAGATTGCGGGATGCGTTTATATTGGGGGCGGGCGGCATCATCCCGTCCAGCGGGTTGAATGCCTCGATCGGCGCTCCGTAAGGTTTGCCCTTGTCGGGATCATAGGCATACCGTTGGCCATCAAACAGGATGGTGCTTCCCTCGACGGTCTGGTCGGCAGCCTTGAAGGTGCCTTGGGTAATAGGTCCATATTCGGCACTGGCGACATTCAACACGTTGTGATGACGACCTATGCGCTTGACCTGTTCAATCCCGTTGCCGATCAGCCTTGCACCGCCTTGAACCAGATCGCCTATACCACTGAAGGGGTTGAGCTCACCGATGACGGTGGTCCCGAGTATTTTGGCCACCCGCAGGGCCTTGGTTGCGGCGCTGACGGCCGAGGTTCCGGCTTTTGTCACTTTCGCTGCCGCCCCTGCGCCGGCAGTGACGAAACCAAAGATATCCATGCCCAGGTCTGTCGCGCCATCCAGGTAGTCACCGTTTTGAAAGTTGACAATGGCCGACCTGAGTGGAATCAGGTCCAGTAAAAAGCCGACCAGTTTCCACTCCGTGTCCATCTGCTGATCGTAGCTGGTAGCCCCCTTGGCCTGCCGGACCACGTCTTTGCCGGCAATGTCCAGGTGTTCGACAAAGGCATCGGCAATGGACTGTGTTCGGGCACTTGTGTAGCTCGAAGGCGTGGGCGGAGGAGAACTGACGGTCTTGTCCTGGGCGAAGTCGGCCTCAGGCGAGGTGGTTGGTGTGAACCGCTCAATCGGGTAGACCAGGCTGGCGTTACGTTCGTGCTGATCGGTCAAAACGGTGGTGGGAACCTGGGTCACGCGCCCTTGTTTCAGGTCGATCTTATACACCGTCTCGCCGCTTGGCCCTGTGGCTTTAACCAGCAAATTGTCGTTTTTGCTGTGAAGGGTTCTTCCGGTAAATCCTAGCCCCAGCTTGTAGGTATTGTGCTGGTAGAACTCAAGTTCCCCATGCTCCAGGTTTTGCCTGTCGGCCAGGGGCAATTGGGCAATCATGTGTTTGACCGCCTTAGCAATGCCCTTTTTTCTTGAATCGATGGCTTGGGTGAACTGATCGTTGAAGGTGCTGTTCACGTCGAATTGGAGGGACTCGCCTTGCGTGGCGCGGAGGATGCGTGGGTCTGTGCTTTCCCATTCGTACTGGTGCAAGCCACTCATGGCGATATCCAGCAACGAGTGCAAGCCTGCCGGGGCACGATTGGGGTCGTAGAGCGGCTGTATGTGGGGTTGCTTGGTGTTCTTGACGCTCAGCAGTTTTTCTTCAAAGGGCACATCCGAGCCGAACCGTTGTTTAAGTGCGGCCAGGGCAATGTCTTTGCGGCTGGGCATTTCAGTCTGAATCTGGCTGGACGCCTCCAATCGTTCATTCGCCTGTTGATTGAACGCGCTGCGGACCTTCTCGACGTCGTCGGGGCTGTAGCGATCAGCTTCTTGCTGGGAGAGTGCGCCACTCACCACGCCCCACACCCGCAGGGCGGCGCGTTGTGCCTGTTGGGTCATGGCTGGATCTTGCAGGCTGGCGTCTTCGGCGGCATTCATGACCTGGGCAAAGCTCATGTTGGGCACTTTGCCCGGTGTCTGGGCTTCTATTGTTGCCGCGGCGATCGACAGGTTGACCCAGGCAGGGCTGCCATAGGTCACGTTGCTGGGGATGTCCTTGATCAGCAACTCGGGCGCCTTGCGGGCCAGCATCAGGTAAGCGCCTACGTTGGCCATTTCGGCCGTGGCGTGGCCTTGCGCGCTCAAGTGCTTGCTCAGGGCCGGGAATATGGCTGATGCGGGTTTGCCCCAATGCTCCGACTGTGCCAGATCAAACCCGGCGACGGTGTTTCGATGGGGCGTGCTGATGGACTGTGGGTCCAGCATCAGATTGAGCGCGGCCAGTGTGTAGTCATTGACGCTGGTGTCAGTCGCAATGCCGTTCAATTGAGTCTGCATGGCTTGCCCCAGCGCTTGTGCACGGGGGGTACTGAGCAGGGTTTCCAGCGCCTTCGCTGGATCACATGCGGCTTCGCCGCTGAGTGGCTGATTGCTGTTGAGATAATCCAGCGGGCCCAGGCTTGCCCCCATCGACGGTGGGTTGGGGTGGAGCGTGACATATTGCGTGGCGGCACTGAGCAACGTGCGTTGCTCCGCGATACTCAGCGGCAGCGGCCAGGACAGGGCACCGCCCAGATTGCCCAGGGGGTGTTCAATGGCCCTGCTGAGCACGGCGTCTGCCAATGCGGTCAAGGCGAAATGGCTGTTCGGTACAGCCACGCCTATGGAGGTGATGAAGGCCTCCATTGTCGTGGCATGGCCGGGGGCGACGGGATAGGACGAGGCGGTTTGCACATCCATGGGGGTCGACTTCAGCGCGGCCAGGATCTCCTGCGGCGTGGCGTTTACACCCAGGCGCTGGGCCATATCGTTGAGTTTTTGCCCGAGGCTGCGCAGGTTCTGCTTGTCTGCCAGGGTTTGCGCCAAGCTGCCACTGGCGGTATCGGTGGTTGAGGGGTTTGTTTGGGTTGAGTCGGACTGTTCGGTGTCGGTGGTGGGGGGCTGGTTGCCCGGGAGGGCGGGCGTGGGTGTGTCGATCAGGAGGGGAGGCTGTTGGGGCAGAAGGTGCGGTAAGGGCGTGGAGGAAAGACTTGTCATCGGAGGGTACCTTTTCAGACGTGCCGAGAATAAGCGCCTGCCAGTGGGACTGTCAGATATTTTGTGTGCGGGCCGGTAACGGCCTGCCGTCAGGCAGGCCGTGCTTTTACCAGGTCGGCCTG
>NZ_JBXAFK010000022.1:0-108524 GCF_058793055.1 Pseudomonas sp. MPR-R2A5 | reverse complement strand
GTAGTGAAACGATGCATCGCCGATGGTAGTGTGGGGTTTCCCCATGTGAGAGTAGGTCATCGTCAAGATTAAATTCCGAAACCCCATTTGCGAAAGCAGATGGGGTTTTGTTTTGGGCGGTCGAAAAGCGTTGAATGGTTTATCGCTGCTCCCTTCAGTTCAGTCCTGTGTCCGGCCTTTCTATGCAATGACCTTACGCATGGCTATCATGCGTGCCTCATTGTGAGGCGATACTTGCATGCTGACGTTGTTGAAACTACTGAAAGATGGTCGATTCCATTCTGGAGAGGCGCTAGGTGCTGCCCTTGGTATCAGCCGCAGCGCTGTGTGGAAGCAGCTCCAGCATCTCGAGGCCGAGTTAAATCTACCTATTCATAAAGTCCGCGGTCGTGGGTATCAGTTGGCTTCGCCTTTGGTATTTTTGAATGCTGAAGATATCGTTCTGCATGCGGCCTCTTTGCCTTGGCCTGTCCATATTTTCGATTCCATTGACTCTACGAATGCTGAGGCCTTGCGCCTTGTTGAGGCGAACTGCGCGGCACCTTTTATAGTGCTTGCGGAGCAGCAAGCAGCAGGTAGGGGAAGGCGAGGTCGTAAGTGGGTTAGTCCGTTTGCGCAAAATATTTATTACAGTGTTGTGTTGCGTATTGAAGGTGGTCTGCGGCAGTTGGAGGGGCTGAGTCTCGTTGTAGGGTTGGCGGTCATGCAGGCTTTGCGTGACGCTGGCGTACAGGGCGCAGCCTTGAAGTGGCCGAATGACGTCTTGGTTGGACAGAAAAAAATTGCCGGCATCTTGCTCGAGTTGGTGGGGGATCCTGCTGATATCTGTCACGTCGTCGTGGGGATAGGCATCAATGTGAATATGCAGAAGGCCGTTGATGTCGATCAGCAATGGACTTCGGTGCAGCTCGAAACGGGTATTCCGATTAATCGTAATTATCTGGTGGCTCAACTGAGTCTGAGGCTGCAAGGCTATTTGCATAAACATATGACTCTTGGTTTTGCTGGGCTCCAGGAGGAGTGGGAGCAGAATCATGCGTGGCAAGGAAGAGCTGTGTCGCTGATCGCCGGTGTCAATCGAATCGAAGGCGTGGTATTAGGCGTCGACCACCAGGGTGCGTTGCGTTTGAGTGTTGATGGCGCTGAGAAAATCTATAGCGGTGGTGAGCTAAGCCTGAGGTTGCGTGATGATTCTTGAACTCGACTGTGGGAATAGCTTTATCAAGTGGCGCGTACTTGATGTGAATAAGGTGGGTGCCTCTGCAGAGGGGGTTGTTGGTTCGGATGTCGCGTTGATTGAGACGCTGGAAGCGCTTCCAGGGTTGTTGCTGACACGCTGTCGAATGGTGAGTGTACGGGCCCCAGAGGAAACCAATAAGCTGATAGCGGCGCTGGAGGAGGCATTCGGCGTTACCGTATGCTGCGCTGTTTCTTCGCGAGAGATGGCTGGAGTGCGTAATGGTTACGAAGATTTCGAGCGTCTCGGGCTTGATCGTTGGTTGGCTATGCTGGGGGGATTCAAATTAGCAGCTGGCCCTTGCCTGGTTCTGGACTTTGGTACTGCGGCTACCGCAGATTTTATCGCTGCGGATGGTGAGCATCTAGGTGGTTTCATTTGCCCGGGCATGCCGCTCATGCGCAACCAGTTGCGTACCCATACCCGCAAGATACGTTACGACGATGCCGCAGCTGAGAGGGCGCTTGAGCGGCTCTCTCCAGGGCGCACGACCGTAGAGGCGGTTGAGCGTGGCTGTACGTTGATGATCAGAGGGTTTGTGCTGACGCAGTTGGAGTTGGCTCGAGCTTATTGGGGTGATGATTTCACTGTGTTTCTCACTGGGGGGGATGCCGACCTGGTCTGGGATGCCGTGCCGCAGGCTCGACTCGTTCCGGACCTGGTGTTTGTCGGCCTTGCAATGGCATGTCCTTTATCCTGAGGTGTTTATGCGTTGGCTGTTTTTGCTATTGCTCGTACTCAATGCTTTCTATTACGTCTGGCATCAGCAGGAGGCTCCTTTGCGCGCAAAGGATGTCACGCCTTTGAGTCTCTACCGAGGCTCGCAGCAAGATATTCGACTACTGAGTGAGTCCGCTGATGCGATGGTCCGGCGTGACCGGGCAAAGACGCCGGATGCACAAAATACCTGTTTATACATAGGCGGTTTTTCTGATCTGCATCAGGCTCAGACTCTCGAGCAGCGTCTGACGAGTCTGGATATAAAGGTCAAGGTTCAATTGTTGAGCGCTTCTGACGCCTCAGGCTATTGGCTTCGGGTGGCCCCTGAGAGTCGTCGCCTGGCTGACGATCTGCCGTTTGAAAACCTTGCTAAGGAATTCAATGAGTTAAAACATAAAATAATGCTGTGCGAAGGCATTGCAACTAGCGAATAGTTTGCATAGAATGGCGCCCGCTTCGCAGTGAAGACCTTTTAGGTCAACAGGGTGAAGCGAACGTCAACGCAGCTAACCTCATATTTTTACTGAGAAAATGCTTGACAGAAGGTCGGCGTAATGTAAAATGCCGGCTCGCTTAGGAGGGGTTCCCGAGCGGCCAAAGGGATCAGACTGTAAATCTGACGTCTACGACTTCGAAGGTTCGAATCCTTCCCCCTCCACCATTTTTAGCGTGAGCTGCAAGCTCCGCGGGTATAGTTTAGTGGTAGAACCTCAGCCTTCCAAGCTGATGATGCGGGTTCGATTCCCGCTACCCGCTCCAAGTTTGCAGGTTGTGCAAGGTGTTTCGCTCTTGTAGCTCAGTTGGTAGAGCACACCCTTGGTAAGGGTGAGGTCAGCGGTTCAAATCCGCTCAAGAGCTCCATATAACAAGGCAGATATGAAAATATCTGCCTTTGTTTTAATGGCTGCCTCGGCTTGATGGCGTCTGGCCTGACCTGGTTTGGTTTTCTTGGTCATTTCAAGTCTCTTGGGGTTGGTTGTTGTAAAGTCTTTTTCAGGCCTGCATAATGGTCGGCCTGATTTTGTTTTAGGTCAGTAGCTCAATTGGCAGAGCGACGGTCTCCAAAACCGTAGGTTGGGGGTTCGATTCCCTCCTGACCTGCCAGATTCACGTGGTGTGTCTGGCTTTCTTTTCACAGGATCTTCATAGATGACTCCTAAGGCTGAAGCTCAAAGCTCTCGTTTCGATCTGGTCAAGTGGCTTGCTGTAGTCGCATTGGTGGTCGTAGGCGTTGTTGGCAATCAGTACTATTCTGCTTCGCCGATCCTGTACCGCGTACTCGCTTTGCTCGCCCTTGCTGCTGTAGCTGCCTTTGTAGGCCTGCAGACTGCCAAAGGCAAGTCTTTCGCGGTCTTGGTAAAGGAAGCTCGCACCGAAATTCGTAAAGTCGTTTGGCCGACTCGCCAAGAAACCACGCAGACCACGTTGATTGTTGTGGCTGTTGTTCTGGTTATGGCGTTGCTGTTGTGGGGGCTTGATTCCCTGCTCGGCTGGCTTGTTTCCTTGATTGTTGGCTAAGGGTGTCCCGTGGCTAAGCGTTGGTACGTTGTGCATGCTTACTCGGGTTACGAGAAGCATGTTATGCGCTCTTTGCTGGAGCGCGTAAAGCTGGCAGGCATGGAAGATGGCTTCGGCGAAATTCTGGTTCCCACTGAAGAAGTGGTTGAAATGCGGAATGGCCAGAAGCGCAAGAGTGAGCGCAAGTTCTTCCCTGGCTACGTGCTGGTTCAGATGGACATGAATGAAGGTACTTGGCACTTGGTCAAGGATACCCCTCGTGTCATGGGCTTTATTGGTGGTACTGCTGATAAGCCTGCTCCGATCACCGACAAAGAGGCAGAAGCGATTCTGCGTCGTGTTGCTGACGGTAGCGACAAGCCCAAGCCGAAGACATTGTTCGAGCCGGGCGAGGTTGTTCGTGTCACCGATGGTCCGTTTGCTGATTTCAACGGTACTGTCGAAGAAGTTAACTACGAAAAGAGCCGGATCCAAGTGGCGGTGCTCATTTTCGGACGCTCTACTCCGGTAGAGTTGGAGTTCAGTCAGGTCGAAAAGGTCTAACTGAGCAATCATCCCAACCCCGCAGCCTAGGCTGTGGGGTTTTGTCGTCACTGGGATAAACGCGCAAGTAACCGGGGAGCCTTTCGAGGCGTTCGAACCCGTAATTGGAGTGCCTCATGGCCAAGAAGATTACCGCTTACATCAAGCTGCAAGTGAAGGCCGCTCAGGCCAACCCTAGCCCACCCGTCGGTCCTGCTCTGGGTCAGCACGGCGTGAACATCATGGAATTCTGCAAGGCCTTCAACGCCCGTACTCAGGGTCTTGAGCCAGGTCTGCCGACTCCAGTGATCATCACTGTATACAGCGACCGTAGCTTCACCTTCGAAACCAAGTCGACCCCGGCTTCGGTTCTGTTGAAGAAAGCTGCTGGTCTGACTAGCGGTTCCGCTCGTCCGAACACCGTTAAGGTTGGCACCGTGACTCGTGCTCAGCTGGAAGAAATCGCGAAAACCAAAAACGCGGATCTGACAGCAGCTGATATGGATGCAGCCGTGCGTACCATCGCCGGTTCTGCTCGTAGCATGGGCCTTAACGTGGAGGGTGTGTAATGGCTAAGCTGACCAAGCGCCAAAAGGCTATCGCCGGCAAAATCGAAGCAGGCAAGGCCTACAACTTTGTAGACGCTGCTGCCCTGCTGACCGAGCTGTCGACTGTAAAGTTCAGCGAGTCTGTTGACGTTGCTGTGAACCTGGGTGTTGACCCACGTAAATCCGACCAGGTCGTTCGTAGCGCAACTGTGCTGCCACACGGTACTGGCAAGACTGTACGTGTAGCTGTCTTCACCCAAGGTCCGGCAGCTGAAGCTGCTCTGGCCGCTGGTGCCGATCGCGTTGGCATGGATGACCTGGCCGCCGAAATGAAAGGCGGCGACTTGAACTATGACGTCGTTATTGCCTCCCCGGATGCAATGCGCGTTGTAGGTCAGCTGGGTCAGATCCTCGGTCCACGTGGTCTGATGCCTAACCCTAAAGTCGGCACTGTAACGCCAGACGTAGCTACCGCGGTTAAAAACGCCAAGGCTGGTCAGGTTCGTTATCGCACCGACAAAAACGGCATCATTCACACCTCCGTTGGCAAAGTCGGTTTTGATGCCGTCAAGCTGAAGGAAAACGTTGAAGCCCTGATCGCTGATCTGAAGCGTATCAAGCCAGCTTCTTCGAAAGGTATCTACGTCAAGCGCGTTACCCTGAGCACAACTATGGGCCCAGGTCTGGTCATCGACCAAGGCTCGCTGGACGTATAAGACATAAATTGGCACGAGAGATCGTGCCAATTGAAAAATTGGGGTCCCTGCCTGGCGGGGGCTATCCAAGACCGTAGGCGACGCAAGTCTTAAACCTCAAGCCTACGCAGATGGTGCTCCCGGTTCCTTACCGAATCAGACACCAAAACGACATCCGGCTCCGGCCAGATGAAACGGTAACAAGCAGGAGTTAAACCCGTGGCAATTAATCTCGAAGACAAGAAGGCCATCGTCGCTGAAGTCAACGAGGCTGCCAAAGCTGCTCTGTCCGCTGTCGTGGCTGATGCCCGTGGTGTGACAGTAGGCGCTATGACCGGACTCCGTAAAGAGGCTCGTGAAGCTGGCGTATACGTACGTGTTGTACGTAACACCCTGCTCAAGCGCGCAGTTGCTGACACTGAATACAGTGTTCTCAATGACGTGTTCACCGGCCCGACTCTGATTGCGTTCTCCAAAGAGCATCCAGGCGCTGCTGCCCGTTTGTTCAAAGAGTTCGCCAAGAGTCAGGAAAAGTTCGAGATCAAGGCAGCTGCGTTCGAGGGCAAGTTCCTCGCAGCTAACCAAATCGACGTACTGGCAACACTGCCGACCCGCAACGAAGCTATTTCGCAGTTGATGAGCGTGATTCAAGGCGCCACCAGCAAGCTGGCTCGTACTCTGGCTGCAGTTCGCGAGCAAAAAGAAGCTGCCGCAGCCTAAGGCTGAGCATTTTCTCTCGCGTATTTTTGTTTATTTCGATGGCCGCGTAGGCCGTCCCCCAATTCAGGAAATACAGTAATGTCTATCTCCCAAGAAGATATCCTCAACGCCGTAGCTGAAATGTCGGTTCTGCAGGTTGTTGAGCTGATCAAAGCTTTCGAAGAAAAATTCGGCGTTTCCGCAGCTGCTGCTTCCGCTGGTCCAGCTGTTGCTGCTGTCGCTGCTGAAGAGCAAACCGAATTCAACGTCATGCTGCTGGAAGCTGGCGAGAAGAAAGTAAACGTGATCAAGGCAGTTCGTGAACTGACCGGTCTGGGCCTGAAAGAAGCCAAGGCTGTAGTTGACGGCGCTCCTGCAATGGTTCTGGAAGCTGTTGCTAAAGACGCAGCTGACAAAGCCAAAGCAGCACTGGAAGAAGCAGGCGCTAAAGTCGAGCTGAAGTAAGCATCGACCTTGCGTCTCCAGCCCAAGCGTTAAGCTGAAGGCTGATGGCTGGTGGCTCTTGCCACCGGCCTTTTTCCGTTCTTGGCTGTCGACTCGGTCGCCGCCATTAACGCGCTGTAGCCACCCGAAGCGGTGGTGCAAACCATGGGGTTTGCAAGATTTTCTGGCTGCTCCCGTCGGGAGGGGCCAAACAAGCAGGTGACCAAGCTGGGGAACGCTGATGGCTTACTCATATACTGAGAAAAAACGTATCCGCAAGGACTTTAGCAAGTTGCCGGACGTCATGGATGTCCCGTACCTTCTGGCTATCCAGCTGGATTCGTATCGTGAATTCTTGCAGGCGGGAGCGACCAAAGATCAGTTCCGCGACGTGGGCCTGCATGCGGCCTTCAAATCCGTTTTCCCGATCATCAGCTACTCCGGCAATGCTGCGCTGGAGTACGTGGGTTATCGCCTGGGCGAACCGGCATTTGATGTCAAAGAATGCGTGTTGCGCGGTGTTACGTACGCCGTACCTTTGCGGGTAAAAGTCCGTCTGATCATTTTCGACAAAGAATCGTCGAACAAAGCGATCAAGGACATCAAAGAGCAAGAAGTCTACATGGGCGAAATCCCATTGATGACTGAAAACGGTACCTTCGTTATCAACGGTACCGAGCGTGTTATCGTTTCCCAGCTGCACCGTTCTCCGGGCGTGTTCTTCGACCACGACCGCGGCAAGACGCACAGCTCCGGCAAACTCCTGTACTCCGCGCGGATCATTCCGTACCGCGGTTCGTGGTTGGACTTCGAGTTCGACCCGAAAGACTGCGTGTTCGTGCGTATCGACCGTCGTCGCAAGCTGCCAGCCTCGGTATTGCTGCGCGCGCTTGGCTACACCACTGAGCAAGTGCTGGACGCTTTCTACACCACCAACGTATTCAGCCTGAAGGATGAAACCCTCAGCCTGGAGCTGATTGCTTCGCGTCTGCGTGGTGAAATTGCTGTTCTGGACATCCAGGATGAAAAGGGCAAGGTCATTGTTGAGGCTGGCCGTCGTATTACTGCGCGCCACATCAACCAGATCGAAAAAGCCGGTATCAAGTCGCTGGACGTGCCTTTGGACTACGTCCTGGGTCGCACGACCGCCAAGGTCATCGTTCACCCAGCCACAGGCGAGATCCTGGCTGAGTGCAACACTGAGCTGAACACCGAAATCCTGGCAAAAATCGCCAAGGCCCAGGTCGTTCGCATCGAGACTTTGTACACCAACGATATCGACTGCGGTCCGTTCGTTTCCGACACCCTGAAGATCGACTCCACCAGCAACCAATTGGAAGCGCTGGTCGAGATCTATCGCATGATGCGTCCTGGCGAGCCACCAACCAAAGACGCTGCCGAAACCCTGTTCAACAACCTGTTCTTCAGCCCTGAGCGCTATGACCTGTCTGCGGTCGGCCGGATGAAGTTCAACCGTCGTATCGGTCGCACCGAAATCGAAGGTTCGGGCGTGCTGTGCAAGGAAGACATCGTTGCGGTCCTGAAGACTCTGGTCGACATCCGCAACGGTAAGGGCATCGTTGATGACATCGACCACCTGGGTAACCGTCGTGTTCGCTGCGTAGGCGAAATGGCCGAGAACCAGTTCCGCGTTGGCCTGGTGCGTGTTGAGCGTGCGGTCAAAGAGCGTCTGTCGATGGCTGAAAGCGAAGGCCTGATGCCGCAAGACCTGATCAACGCCAAGCCAGTGGCTGCGGCGGTGAAAGAGTTCTTCGGTTCCAGCCAGCTCTCGCAGTTCATGGACCAGAACAACCCGCTCTCCGAGATCACCCACAAGCGCCGTGTTTCCGCACTGGGCCCGGGCGGTCTGACCCGTGAGCGTGCAGGTTTTGAAGTTCGTGACGTACACCCGACTCACTATGGTCGTGTATGCCCGATCGAAACGCCGGAAGGTCCGAACATCGGTCTGATCAACTCCCTGGCAGCCTATGCGCGCACCAACCAGTACGGTTTCCTTGAAAGCCCGTACCGCGTGGTGAAAGACGCCCTGGTCACCGACGAGATCGTATTCCTGTCCGCCATCGAAGAAGCTGATCACGTGATCGCTCAGGCTTCGGCCACGATGAACGACAAGAAAGTACTGATTGACGAGTTGGTAGCTGTTCGTCACTTGAACGAGTTCACCGTCAAGGCGCCGGAAGACGTCACCTTGATGGACGTATCGCCGAAGCAGGTAGTCTCGGTTGCTGCGTCGCTGATCCCGTTCCTGGAGCACGATGACGCCAACCGTGCGTTGATGGGTTCTAACATGCAGCGTCAAGCTGTACCTACACTGCGTGCCGACAAGCCGCTGGTGGGTACCGGCATGGAGCGTAACGTAGCTCGTGACTCCGGCGTTTGCGTCGTGGCTCGTCGTGGCGGCGTGATCGACTCCGTTGATGCCAGCCGTATCGTGGTTCGTGTTGCTGATGACGAAGTTGAAACTGGCGAAGCCGGTGTCGACATCTACAACCTGACCAAATACACCCGCTCGAACCAGAACACCTGCATCAACCAGCGTCCGCTGGTGCGTAAGGGTGATCGCGTTCAGCGTAGCGACATCATGGCCGACGGCCCGTCCACCGACATGGGTGAACTGGCGCTGGGCCAGAACATGCGCATTGCGTTCATGGCATGGAACGGCTTCAACTTCGAAGACTCCATCTGCCTGTCCGAGCGTGTTGTTCAAGAAGACCGCTTCACCACGATCCACATCCAGGAACTGACCTGTGTGGCGCGTGATACCAAGCTTGGGCCAGAGGAAATCACTGCAGACATCCCGAACGTGGGTGAAGCTGCACTGAACAAACTGGACGAAGCCGGTATCGTTTATGTAGGTGCTGAAGTTGGCGCGGGCGACATCCTGGTTGGTAAGGTCACTCCGAAAGGCGAGACCCAACTGACTCCGGAAGAGAAGCTGTTGCGTGCCATCTTCGGTGAAAAAGCCAGCGACGTTAAAGACACTTCCCTGCGCGTACCGACCGGTACCAAGGGTACTGTCATCGACGTACAGGTCTTCACCCGTGACGGCGTTGAGCGTGATGCTCGTGCACTGTCCATCGAGAAGACCCAGCTCGACGAGATCCGCAAGGACCTGAACGAAGAGTTTCGTATCGTTGAAGGCGCAACCTTCGAGCGTCTGCGTTCCGCCCTGGTAGGTCACAAGGCTGAAGGCGGTGCGGGTCTTAAGAAAGGTCAGGACATCACCGACGAAGTGCTCGACGGTCTTGAGCACGGCCAGTGGTTCAAACTGCGCATGGCTGAAGATGCTCTGAACGAGCAGCTCGAGAAGGCCCAGGCCTATATCGTTGATCGCCGCCGTCTGCTGGACGACAAGTTCGAAGACAAGAAGCGCAAACTGCAGCAGGGCGATGACCTGGCTCCAGGTGTGCTGAAAATCGTCAAGGTTTACCTGGCAATCCGTCGTCGCATCCAGCCGGGCGACAAGATGGCCGGTCGTCACGGTAACAAGGGTGTGGTCTCCGTGATCATGCCGGTTGAAGACATGCCGCACGATGCCAATGGCACCCCGGTCGACGTCGTCCTCAACCCGTTGGGCGTACCATCGCGTATGAACGTTGGTCAGATCCTCGAAACCCACCTGGGCCTCGCGGCTAAAGGCCTGGGTGAGAAGATCAACCGTATGATCGAAGAGCAGCGCAAGGTTGCTGACCTGCGTAAGTTCCTGCACGAGATCTACAACGAGATCGGCGGTCGCAAAGAAGAGCTGGACACTTTCTCCGACCAGGAAATCCTGGATCTGGCGAAAAACCTGCGCGGCGGCGTTCCAATGGCTACCCCGGTGTTCGATGGTGCCAAGGAAAGCGAAATCAAGGCCATGCTCAAACTGGCAGACCTGCCAGAAAGCGGCCAGATGCAGCTGTTCGACGGCCGTACCGGCAACAAGTTTGAACGCCCGGTTACTGTTGGCTACATGTACATGCTGAAGCTGAACCACTTGGTAGACGACAAGATGCACGCTCGTTCTACCGGTTCGTACAGCCTGGTTACCCAGCAGCCGCTGGGTGGTAAGGCTCAGTTCGGTGGTCAGCGTTTCGGGGAGATGGAGGTCTGGGCACTGGAGGCATACGGTGCTGCTTACACTCTGCAAGAAATGCTCACAGTGAAGTCGGACGATGTGAACGGTCGGACCAAGATGTACAAAAACATCGTGGACGGCGATCACCGTATGGAGCCGGGCATGCCCGAGTCCTTCAACGTGTTGATCAAAGAAATTCGTTCCCTCGGCATCGATATCGATCTGGAAACCGAATAACACGTGACGCGAATCGAGAGCGGGGTTGTTTAGCCCGCTCTCTGCTCCGCCAGGAGGAAAGGCCTTGAAAGACCTACTGAATTTGCTGAAAAACCAGGGTCAAGTCGAAGAGTTCGACGCCATCCGTATTGGGTTGGCATCGCCTGAGATGATCCGTTCGTGGTCGTTCGGTGAAGTTAAAAAGCCGGAAACCATCAACTACCGTACGTTCAAACCTGAGCGTGACGGCCTGTTCTGCGCCAAGATCTTTGGCCCGGTAAAGGATTACGAGTGCCTGTGCGGTAAGTACAAGCGCTTGAAGCACCGTGGTGTGATCTGCGAGAAGTGCGGCGTTGAAGTTGCATTGGCCAAGGTTCGTCGTGAGCGCATGGCGCACATCGAGCTGGCTTCGCCGGTTGCCCACATCTGGTTCCTGAAATCGCTCCCGTCCCGTATCGGCTTGCTGATGGACATGACCCTGCGTGATATCGAACGCGTTCTCTACTTCGAGAGCTATGTCGTTATCGATCCAGGCATGACCACTCTTGAAAAAGGCCAACTGCTGAACGACGAGCAGTACTTCGAAGCGCTGGAAGAGTTCGGTGACGATTTCGATGCCCGCATGGGTGCCGAAGCGGTCCGTGAATTGCTGCACGCTATCGACTTGGAGCACGAGATTGGTCGCCTGCGTGAAGAAATTCCGCAAACCAACTCCGAAACCAAGATCAAGAAGCTGTCCAAGCGTCTGAAGTTGATGGAGGCCTTCCAAGGTTCCGGCAACTTGCCAGAGTGGATGGTGCTGACCGTTCTGCCGGTTCTGCCGCCAGACCTGCGTCCGCTGGTGCCGTTGGATGGTGGTCGTTTCGCGACGTCCGACCTCAACGATCTGTATCGCCGAGTGATCAACCGTAACAACCGCTTGAAGCGCCTGCTTGATCTGTCCGCTCCGGACATCATTGTGCGCAACGAAAAGCGTATGTTGCAGGAAGCGGTCGATGCCCTGCTGGACAACGGTCGTCGTGGCCGCGCTATCACCGGTTCCAACAAGCGTCCTCTGAAATCCTTGGCTGACATGATCAAGGGTAAGCAAGGTCGTTTCCGTCAGAACTTGCTCGGTAAGCGTGTTGACTACTCCGGTCGTTCGGTAATTACCGTAGGCCCGACCCTGCGTCTGCACCAGTGCGGTCTGCCTAAGAAGATGGCTCTCGAGCTGTTCAAGCCGTTCATTTTCGGCAAGCTGGAAATGCGCGGTCTCGCGACCACCATCAAAGCGGCCAAGAAAATGGTCGAGCGCGAACTGCCAGAGGTCTGGGACGTTCTTGCTGAAGTGATTCGCGAACACCCGGTTCTCCTCAACCGTGCACCGACCCTTCACCGTCTGGGTATCCAGGCGTTTGAACCGGTACTGATCGAAGGTAAGGCTATCCAGCTGCACCCTCTGGTCTGTGCTGCGTACAACGCCGACTTCGACGGTGACCAAATGGCCGTGCACGTACCGCTGACACTGGAAGCCCAGTTGGAAGCGCGTGCGTTGATGATGTCGACCAACAACATCCTGTCGCCAGCCAACGGTGAGCCAATCATCGTTCCGTCGCAGGACGTTGTATTGGGTCTGTACTACATGACGCGTGAAGCGATCAACGCCAAGGGCGAAGGTCGTGTGTTCGCTGACCTGCAGGAAGTTGACCGTGTGTTCCGTGCCGGCGAAGCCGCACTGCACGCCAAGGTCAAGGTGCGGATCAACGAAACCGTCAACGACCGTGACGGCGGCAGCGTGACCAACACCCGTATCGTCGACACCACTGTCGGTCGTGCGCTGTTGTATCAAGTTGTGCCAAAAGGTCTGTCGTACGACGTCGTCAACCTGCCGATGAAGAAAAAGGCGATCTCCAAGCTGATCAACCAGTGCTACCGCGTGGTTGGTTTGAAAGAGACCGTGATCTTCGCTGACCAGTTGATGTACACCGGTTTTGCTTACTCGACTATTTCCGGCGTTTCCATCGGTGTTAACGACTTCGTTATCCCGGATGAAAAAGCTCAGATCATCGGCGCTGCTACCGATGAAGTGAAAGAGATCGAAAGCCAATACGCCTCCGGCCTGGTAACCCAGGGCGAGAAGTACAACAAAGTGATCGACCTTTGGTCCAAAGCCAACGACGAAGTGTCGAAGGCAATGATGGCTAACCTCTCGAAAGAGAAGGTTATTGACCGTCATGGTGTGGAAGTCGACCAAGAGTCGTTCAACTCGATGTACATGATGGCCGACTCGGGTGCGCGGGGTTCTGCTGCGCAGATCCGTCAGCTCGCCGGTATGCGTGGCCTGATGGCCAAGCCGGACGGTTCCATCATTGAGACGCCGATTACCGCGAACTTCCGTGAAGGTTTGAGCGTACTTCAGTACTTCATCTCGACTCACGGTGCTCGTAAAGGTCTGGCGGATACCGCGTTGAAAACCGCTAACTCCGGTTACCTGACTCGTCGTCTGGTAGACGTGGCGCAAGACTTGGTTGTGACTGAAGTCGACTGCGGCACCGAACACGGTCTGCTGATGACTCCGCACATCGAAGGCGGTGACGTTGTTGAGCCGTTGGGTGAGCGCGTACTGGGTCGAGTCATCGCCCGTGACGTATTCAAGCCAGGTACCGAGGAAATTATCGTTCCTGCTGGCACCCTGGTAGATGAGAAGTGGGTCGAGTTCATCGAGCTCAACAGCATCGACGAAGTGATCGTTCGCTCTCCGATCAGCTGCGAAACCCGCTATGGCATTTGCGCCAAGTGCTACGGCCGTGACTTGGCTCGTGGTCATCAGGTGAACATCGGTGAAGCGGTCGGCGTTATCGCTGCCCAGTCCATCGGTGAGCCGGGTACCCAGCTGACCATGCGTACGTTCCACATCGGTGGTGCGGCAAGCCGGACCTCCGCAGCCGATAGCGTTCAGGTGAAGAATGGCGGTACCGTCCGTCTGCACAACCTGAAGCACGTTGAGCGAGTGGATGGTCACCTGGTTGCCGTGTCCCGTTCCGGTGAGCTGGCAATCGCTGATGACTACGGTCGTGAGCGCGAGCGCTACAAGCTGCCGTACGGTGCTGTGATTTCGGTTAAAGAGGGTGACAAGGTCGACGCTGGCGCAATCGTGGCCAAGTGGGATCCGCACACTCACCCAATCGTTACCGAAATGAAAGGTACCGTGACCTACGTGGGCATGGAAGAAGGCATCACGATCAAGCGTCAGACTGACGAATTGACCGGTATGACCAACATTGAAGTACTCGACGCGAAAGATCGTCCAGCTGCCGGTAAAGACATCCGTCCTGCCGTGAAGATGGTTGATGACAACGGTAAGGATCTGTTGCTGCCAGGCACTGACGTAATCGCTCAGTACTTCCTGCCAGCCAACGCCCTGGTCGGTGTAGCGGATGGTGCGAAGATCGCGATCGGTGATGTTATCGCGCGTATCCCGCAAGAAACTTCGAAGACCCGTGACATCACCGGTGGTCTGCCGCGTGTTGCCGACTTGTTCGAAGCTCGTCGTCCGAAAGAAGCGTCGATTCTGGCTGAAGTCAGCGGCACCATCGCGTTCGGTAAAGAGACCAAGGGCAAGCGTCGTCTGGTCATTACCCCGAACGACGGTAGCGATCCGTATGAAGAGCTGATTCCGAAGTGGCGTCACCTGAACGTCTTCGAAGGCGAACAGGTAAACCGCGGCGAAGTTATCTCTGACGGTCCAAGCGATCCACACGACATCCTGCGTCTGCTGGGTGTAAGTGCGCTGGCCAAGTACATCGTTAACGAGATCCAGGACGTTTACCGCCTGCAAGGCGTGAAGATCAACGATAAGCACATCGAGACCATCCTGCGTCAGATGCTGCGTAAAGTTGAAATCGCTGAATCCGGCGATTCCAGTTTCATCAAGGGCGACCAGATGGAACTGACTCACGTGCTGGTAGAGAACGAGCGCTTGAGCGCGGAAGACAAGTTTGTTTCCAAGTTCACTCGCGTGCTGCTGGGTATCACCAAGGCGTCGTTGTCCACTGAGTCGTTCATCTCGGCGGCCTCCTTCCAGGAGACCACTCGCGTATTGACCGAAGCAGCGGTAACCGGCAAGCGCGATTACCTGCGTGGCCTGAAAGAAAACGTGGTTGTGGGTCGACTGATCCCGGCCGGTACCGGTTTGGCTTACCACAGCGAGCGTAAGCGCCGCCGTGAAGCTGACAAGCCGCTGCGCGTAAGCGCCAGTGAAGTGGAAGCTGCACTGACCGAAGCACTGAACTCAAGCGGTAACTGAGTTCAGCGATAAATAAGTCCGGGCCCTGGCAGCCCCCATTCGTCGGATCGAGGCAGTATTGCCCCGGTTCGATGAGAGGGGACGTCGGGGCCTTGCCTTGACTGGGGGCAAGATCCTCTTTAGACTCTTGTACCCCTAAATTTGGCGGGAATTCGTTCCTGCCATTTTGCTTTTCTTGTAAGACAATAGCGTCGCAAGACAACAGTGGAGCTAGTAGATGGCAACTATCAACCAGCTGGTACGTCAGCCGCGTAAGCGTATCGTCGAGAAATCCGACGTGCCTGCGCTGCAGAACTGCCCGCAACGTCGTGGCGTATGCACTCGCGTGTATACCACTACGCCGAAAAAACCTAACTCGGCACTGCGTAAAGTATGCCGTGTGCGTCTGACCAACGGTTTCGAGGTTTCCTCGTACATCGGTGGTGAAGGCCACAACCTGCAAGAGCACAGCGTGGTACTGATCCGCGGCGGTCGTGTAAAAGACTTGCCAGGTGTTCGTTACCACACCGTACGCGGCTCCTTGGATACTTCCGGCGTTAAAGGTCGTAACCAGGGTCGTTCGAAGTACGGTACCAAGAAGCCTAAGTAGTAGCGGCTTTTTGCAAAACTGAATCATCTTATTTTCTGAGTCGATAAGAGTAAGGTCGGAGGCGCCCCTGAAGGGCACCAATTCCGAGCGAACCTGAAGACCGTTTGAGGGCTTATCCATGCCAAGAAGACGCGTAGCAGCCAAGCGCGAAGTGCTTGACGATCCAAAATACGGAAGCCAGATCCTGGCCAAGTTCATGAACCACGTGATGGAAAGCGGCAAGAAAGCCGTTGCCGAACGTATCGTTTATGGCGCGCTGGAAAAGGTTAAAGAACGCAAGAACAGCGACCCCCTGGAAATCTTCGAGAAAGCTCTCGACGCCATCGCTCCGCTGGTCGAAGTGAAGTCGCGCCGTGTAGGCGGTGCTACTTACCAGGTTCCGGTTGAAGTTCGTCCGTCCCGTCGTAATGCTCTGGCAATGCGCTGGTTGGTAGACTTCGCCCGTAAGCGCGGCGAGAAGTCTATGGCTCTGCGTTTGGCTGGCGAACTGTTGGACGCTGCTGAAGGCAAAGGCGCTGCAGTTAAGAAGCGTGAAGACGTGCACCGTATGGCTGAAGCTAACAAAGCTTTCTCGCACTACCGCTTCTAAATCCAGCGTCACTAATTTTGCGAGGGCTTTATGGCTCGTACTACACCGATTAATCGCTACCGTAACATTGGTATCGTTGCTCACGTGGATGCTGGTAAAACCACCACCACCGAGCGCGTCCTTTTTTACACTGGCAAAAGTCACAAGATGGGCGAGGTGCATGACGGCGCCGCGACCACAGACTGGATGGTTCAGGAGCAGGAGCGTGGTATTACCATTACTTCTGCTGCTATTACCGCCTTCTGGAAAGGTTCCGAGAAGCAGTACAAGGACGAGCACCGCTTCAACGTTATCGATACCCCAGGCCACGTAGACTTCACTATTGAAGTTGAGCGTTCCCTGCGCGTACTCGACGGCGCTGTCGTTGTGTTTTGCGGTACCTCGGGTGTTGAGCCTCAGTCGGAAACCGTATGGCGTCAAGCCAACAAGTACGGCGTTCCACGTCTTGTTTATGTAAACAAGATGGACCGTGCTGGTGCCAACTTCCTGCGCGTGATCGGTCAGATCAAGCAGCGCCTGGGTCACACTCCGGTGCCTATCCAATTGGCTATCGGTTCCGAAGATAACTTCCAGGGTCAGATCGATCTGATCGCCATGGAAGCTGTCTACTGGAACGACGCTGACAAAGGTATGGTCCCTGTTCGCAAGCCTATCCCTGCAGAACTGCAGGAACTGGCTGACGAGTGGCGCAACAACATGGTGGAGGCTGCGGCCGAAGCCAGCGAAGAGCTGATGAACAAGTACCTCGAAGGTGAAGAACTCACCAACGTGGAAATCAAGGCTGCTCTGCGTCAGCGTACTATTGCTGGCGAGATCGTCTTGGCTGTTTGCGGTTCCTCGTTCAAGAACAAGGGTGTTCCCCTGGTTCTCGATGCTGTGATCGACTACCTGCCGGCTCCAACCGACATTCCTGCTATCAAGGGTACTAACCCTGATAACGAGGAAGAAGAGATGGAGCGTCATGCAGACGACAGCGAGCCTTTCTCGGCCCTGGCGTTCAAGATCGCTACCGACCCATTCGTGGGTACCTTGACCTTCGTCCGCGTTTACTCGGGCGTGTTGGCCTCCGGCGACGGCGTGATCAACTCGGTTAAAGGTAAGAAAGAGCGCGTGGGTCGTATGGTGCAAATGCACGCAAACGCCCGTGAAGAGATCAAGGAAGTGCGCGCTGGTGACATCGCGGCCTTGATCGGCATGAAGGACGTCACCACTGGTGAGACTTTGTGCGACGCTGCTAAGCCAATCATCCTGGTTCGCATGGACTTCCCGGAGCCGGTTATTTCGGTTGCCGTAGAGCCTAAGACCAAGGATGACCAGGAAAAAATGGGTATCGCTCTGGGCAAGCTTGCTCAGGAAGATCCATCTTTCCGCGTCAAGACTGATGAAGAGACTGGTCAAACGATCATCTCCGGCATGGGCGAGTTGCACCTGGACATCCTGGTTGACCGGATGCGCCGTGAGTTCAACGTCGAAGCCAACATCGGTAAGCCTCAGGTTTCCTATCGTGAGCGCATCACGAAGAACTGTGAAATCGAAGGCAAGTTCGTTCGTCAATCCGGCGGTCGTGGTCAGTTCGGTCACTGCTGGATCCGTTTTGCTCCTGCTGACGAAGGTCAAGAAGGTCTGCAATTCGTGAACGAAGTAGTCGGTGGTGTTGTTCCTAAGGAATACATCCCGGCTATCCAGAAGGGTATCGAAGAGCAGATGAAGAACGGTGTTGTTGCCGGCTATCCGCTGATCGGCCTGAAAGCAACCGTTTTTGACGGTTCTTACCACGACGTCGACTCCAACGAGATGGCGTTTAAGGTGGCTGCTTCCATGGCAACCAAGCAACTGGCCCAGAAGGGCGGTGGTGAGTTGCTTGAGCCAATCATGGCGGTAGAAGTTGTTACACCTGAAGACTATATGGGTGATGTCATGGGCGACCTTAACCGTCGTCGCGGCATGATCTTGGGTATGGAAGACACGGTTTCCGGCAAAGTGATTCGCGCCGAGGTTCCGTTGGGTGAGATGTTCGGTTATGCGACCGACGTTCGCTCCATGTCCCAGGGGCGCGCAAGCTACTCTATGGAATTCAAAAAATACAACACAGCTCCGGCGCACATCGCTGAAACTGTATCCAAAAAACAAGGCTGATTCAGTCCTTTAGGCAAGGAGTTAATTGTCGTGGCTAAAGAAAAATTTGATCGTTCCCTACCGCACGTCAACGTTGGCACCATCGGTCACGTTGACCACGGTAAAACCACTCTGACTGCTGCTCTGACTCGCGTTTGCTCCGAAGTATTCGGTTCCGCAATCGTTGATTTCGATAAAATCGACAGCGCACCAGAAGAAAAAGCTCGTGGTATCACCATCAACACCGCGCACGTTGAGTACAACTCTTCGATCCGTCACTACGCTCACGTTGACTGCCCAGGTCACGCTGACTATGTGAAGAACATGATCACCGGTGCTGCCCAGATGGACGGCGCTATCCTGGTTTGCTCGGCCGCTGATGGTCCGATGCCACAAACCCGTGAGCACATCCTGCTGTCCCGTCAGGTTGGCGTTCCGTACATCGTGGTTTACCTGAACAAGGCTGACCTGGTAGACGACGCTGAGCTGCTGGAACTGGTTGAGATGGAAGTGCGCGATCTGCTGAGCACTTACGACTTCCCAGGCGACGACACTCCGATCATCATCGGTTCTGCTCGTATGGCTCTGGAAGGCAAAGACGACAACGAAATGGGCACCACGTCCGTTAAGAAACTGGTTGAGACTCTGGACAGCTACATCCCAGATCCAGTTCGCGTTATCGACAAGCCATTCCTGATGCCGATCGAAGACGTATTCTCGATCTCTGGTCGTGGTACTGTTGTTACCGGTCGTATCGAGCGCGGTATCGTTAAGGTTCAAGATCCACTGGAAATCGTTGGTCTGCGTGACACTACCGTCACCACCTGCACCGGTGTTGAAATGTTCCGTAAACTGCTCGACGAAGGTCGTGCGGGCGAGAACTGCGGCGTTCTGCTGCGTGGTACCAAGCGTGACGACGTTGAGCGTGGCCAGGTTCTGGTTAAGCCAGGTTCGGTTAAGCCGCACACCAAGTTCGAAGCTGAAGTGTACGTGCTGAGCAAAGAAGAAGGCGGTCGTCACACTCCGTTCTTCAAAGGCTACCGTCCACAGTTCTACTTCCGTACTACTGACGTGACTGGTAACTGCGAACTGCCGGAAGGCGTTGAAATGGTAATGCCAGGCGACAACATCAAAATGGTTGTCACCCTGATCAAAACCATCGCAATGGAAGACGGTCTGCGCTTCGCTATTCGTGAAGGCGGCCGTACCGTTGGTGCTGGCGTTGTAGCTAAAATCATCGAGTAAGCTCTTTTTGACTTAGCTCCGATGCTTTGAGAAAGCCCCCGCTCAGCGGGGGCTTTTTTATTGGGTTGACACCTACTGGGGGCGTCTATAGAATTGCGCCTCCTTTTAACGGGCGTATTGCGCCCGGTGGGAATAGCAGCCGGAGTCTGAAATCCAATGCAAAATCAGCAAATCCGTATCAGGTTGAAGGCTTTTGACCATCGCCTGATCGACCAATCCACCCAGGAAATCGTGGAAACCGCGAAACGTACTGGTGCACAAGTGCGTGGTCCAATTCCACTGCCTACCCGTAAAGAGCGGTTCACCGTTCTGGTCTCCCCGCACGTCAACAAAGACGCGCGTGACCAGTACGAGATCCGTACTCATAAGCGCGTACTGGACATCGTCCAGCCAACGGATAAAACCGTTGATGCACTTATGAAGCTTGATCTGGCGGCCGGTGTGGAAGTACAGATCAGCCTCGGCTAAGACTTGGGTCTTAGTCGTGTAACGCTCTGAAATGGGCGGCCATAGCGGGTGAAAGCCCCGTACACTCATGAGGTTTACAACATGACTATTGGTGTAGTCGGTCGTAAATGCGGTATGACCCGTATTTTCACCGAAGAAGGTGTCTCCATTCCGGTCACGGTCATTGAGATCGAGCCGAATCGCGTCACCCAGTTCAAAACTGAAGAAACCGATGGCTATCGTGCAGTGCAAGTCACTGTCGGCGAGCGTCGTGCTTCGCGCGTGACTGCTGCTCAAGCAGGTCACTTCGCTAAAGCAAACGTTGCAGCTGGTCGTACTGTTATGGAGTTCCGTCTTGAAGAAGGCGACTACCAGGCAGGCGATCTGATCAACGCTGAAATCTTCGCCGCTGGTCAACTGGTTGATGTAACCGGTCAGTCCAAGGGTAAAGGCTTCCAGGGTACGATCAAGCGTTGGAATTTCCGTGGCCAAGACAACACTCACGGTAACTCCGTTTCCCACCGCGTCCCGGGCTCTATTGGCCAGTGCCAGACTCCTGGTCGTGTATTCAAGGGCAAAAAAATGTCCGGTCATATGGGCGCTGAGCGCGTGACCGTGCAGTCCCTCGAAGTAGTGCGCGTCGACGCTGAACGCAATCTGTTGTTGGTCAAGGGTGCTGTTCCTGGCGCTACTGGCGGCAACCTGGTTGTACGTCCAGCGGCCAAGGCTCGCGGTTAAGGGGAAGCTGACATGCAATTAAATGTAAATGACGCTCAAGCGATCGAAGTTTCCGAACTGACATTTGGCGGCGAATTCAACGAGACGCTGGTTCACCAAGCAGTCGTGGCCTACATGGCCGGCGGCCGTCAAGGTAGCAAGCAGCAAAAGACCCGTTCCGACGTTCGTGGTGGCGGTAAGCGCCCTTGGCGTCAGAAAGGTACTGGCCGTGCTCGTGCCGGTACTATCCGTAGCCCAATCTGGCGTGGCGGCGGTACCACTTTCGCAGCTCGTCCGCAGGATCACACTCAGAAGCTCAACAAGAAGATGTATCGCGCAGCACTGCGCTCCATCCTTGCTGAACTCGTGCGTACTGATCGTCTGGTCGTGGTTCAGGACTTCGCTGTTGAAGCGCCGAAAACCAAAGATCTGCTGAACAAGCTGAACGGCATGGGCCTGACTGACGTCTTGATCGTGTCTGAAGCTGTTGATCAGAACCTGTACCTGGCTGCTCGCAACCTGCCACACGTTGATGTACGTGACGTGCAAGGTTCCGATCCAGTTAGTCTGATCGCATACGACAAGGTGTTGATCACCGTGTCGGCCGTGAAGAAATTCGAGGAGCTGCTGGGATGAACCAGGAACGCGTATTTAAAGTTCTGCTTGGCCCGCACGTTTCCGAAAAGGCTACGGTTCTGGCTGACAAGAAAGGCCAGTTCGTTTTCAAGGTTGCGACTGACGCAACCAAGCTGGAAATCAAGAAGGCCGTCGAAAGCCTGTTCAGCGTGAAAGTAGAGCGTGTTACTACCCTGAATGTTCTGGGTAAGAGCAAGCGCACTGCTCGCGGTCTGGGCAAGCGTAATGACTGGAAGAAGGCAGTTATCTCCCTTCAACCAGGCCAAGATCTCGATTTCAGCAGCAGTGCTGAGTAAGGAAGGGGTGCATCATGGCAATCGTTAAATGCAAACCGACTTCCCCTGGCCGCCGTTTTGTGGTCAAGGTGGTCAACCAGGAGCTGCATAAAGGCGCTCCTCACGCACCGCTGCTCGAGAAGAAATCGAAGACTGGTGGTCGTAACAACAATGGTCGTATTACCACTCGTCACATCGGTGGTGGCCATAAGCAGCATTATCGTCTGGTCGACTTCCGTCGCAACGACAAAGATGGCATCGCTGCCACTGTCGAGCGTATCGAATACGATCCAAACCGTACTGCTCACATCGCTCTGCTGCTGTACGCAGATGGCGAGCGTCGCTACATCATCGCCCCTAAAGGCGTGAGCGCTGGCGACCAGCTGATCGCAGGTGCCTTGGCACCGATCAAGCCGGGCAACGCTCTGCAACTGCGCAACATTCCAGTTGGTAGCACCGTACACGGCATCGAATTGAAGCCAGGTAAAGGCGCGCAAATCGCTCGTTCCGCTGGTGCTTCGGCTCAGCTGATCGCTCGTGAAGGTGTCTACGTGACCCTGCGTCTGCGTTCTGGTGAGATGCGTAAAGTGCTGGCTGAATGCCGCGCGACCCTGGGTGAAGTCTCGAACTCCGAGCACAGCCTGCGTTCGCTGGGTAAAGCTGGTGCCAAACGCTGGCGTGGCGTTCGCCCAACCGTTCGTGGTGTTGCCATGAACCCGGTTGACCACCCACACGGTGGTGGTGAAGGTCGTACCTCTGGTGGTCGTCATCCGGTATCGCCATGGGGCTTCCCGACTAAGGGCGCGAAGACTCGTGGTAATAAGCGTACCGACAAAATGATCGTCCGTCGTCGCAAGTAAATAGAGGGATACGACAGTGCCACGTTCTCTGAAAAAAGGTCCTTTTATTGATCTTCACCTACTGAAGAAGATCGAAGTGGCGGCGGAAAAGAACGATCGCAAACCAGTTAAGACCTGGTCGCGTCGTTCGATGATCCTGCCACAAATGGTCGGCTTGACCATCGCAGTACACAACGGTCGTCTGCACGTCCCAGTTCTCGTTAACGAAGACATGGTCGGCCACAAACTAGGCGAGTTTGCCGGTACCCGCACTTATCGTGGGCACGTGGCAGACAAGAAAGCCAAGCGTTAAGGGGTAAGGAAATGGAAGTAGCCGCTAAGTTGTCGGGCGCTCGAATCTCCGCCCAGAAAGCCCGCTTGGTCGCCGACCAGATCCGCGGGAAGAAGGTGGGCGAAGCGCTCAACCTGTTGGCTTTCAGCAGTAAGAAAGCCGCCGAGATCATGAAGAAAGTGCTGGAGTCGGCCGTAGCCAACGCCGAGCATAACGAAGGCGCAGACGTTGATGACCTGAAGGTCAGCACCGTTTTCGTCAACGAAGGGCGTTCGCTGAAGCGTATCATGCCGCGTGCCAAAGGCCGTGCTGATCGCATCGTCAAGCGGTCTTGCCATATCACTGTCAAGGTTGCTGACAAGTAACGGAGTCGAAGAGATGGGTCAGAAAGTACATCCCATTGGCATTCGCCTGGGAATCGTCAAGGAGCACACCTCCGTCTGGTACGCAGACGGTCGGACTTATGCGGACTATTTGTTCGCTGATCTGAAGGTGCGTGAGTATCTCCAAGACAAACTAAAAAGCGCGTCCGTAAGCCGTATCGATATCCATCGTCCGGCGCAAACTGCACGTATCACCATCCACACCGCTCGTCCAGGTATCGTTATCGGGAAGAAAGGTGAAGATGTTGAGAAACTGCGTCAGGACCTGACCAAGCAAATGGGTGTGCCTGTGCACATCAATATCGAAGAGATCCGCAAGCCGGAGCTCGACGGTATGCTGGTTGCGCAGAGCGTAGCTCAGCAGCTGGAGCGTCGCGTAATGTTCCGTCGCGCTATGAAGCGCGCTGTACAGAACGCCATGCGCATTGGTGCCAAAGGCATCAAAATCCAAGTGAGCGGTCGTCTCGGCGGTGCTGAAATCGCACGTACTGAATGGTATCGCGAAGGTCGTGTGCCGTTGCACACCCTGCGTGCCGACATCGACTATGCCAACTACGAAGCTCACACCACTTACGGTGTGATCGGTGTAAAGGTTTGGATCTTCAAAGGCGAAGTAATTGGTGGTCGCCAAGAAGAACTGAAACCACAAGCACCAGCGCCTCGTAAAAAAGCTGCTAAGTAAGGGGTACGCCAAATGTTGCAACCAAAGCGTACGAAGTTCCGCAAGCAGATGACAGGCCACAACCGTGGTCTGGCTCAGCGCGGTAGCAAAGTCAGCTTCGGCGAATTCGCGCTGAAGTCTGTAGCTCGTGGTCGTCTCACCGCTCGTCAGATCGAGTCAGCGCGTCGTGCTCTGACCCGTCACGTAAAACGTGGCGGCAAGATCTGGATCCGTGTATTCCCGGACAAGCCGATTTCCAAAAAGCCCCTCGAAGTTCGGATGGGTAAAGGTAAGGGTAACGTGGAATACTGGGTAGCCCAGATTCAGCCAGGCAAAGTCCTGTATGAAATCGAGGGTGTAACTGAAGAGCTGGCGCGTGAGGCTTTTGCCCTGGCTGCTGCAAAGCTGCCGCTCGCCACCGCCTTTGTTAAACGGACGGTGATGTGATGAAAGCGAATGAACTTCGTGAAAAATCCGCACAGCAGCTGAACGAGCAACTGCTCGGCCTGCTGCGCGACCAGTTCAATCTGCGTATGCAGAAAGCAACTGGCCAGTTGGGGCAGTCTCATCTGCTCTCGCAAGTTAAGCGTGACATTGCTCGCGTGAAGACTGTGCTCAACCAGCAGGCAGGTAAGTGATCATGGCTGAAGCCGAAAAGACTGTCCGTACGCTGACTGGCCGTGTTGTCAGCGACAAGATGGACAAAACCATCACCGTTCTGATCGAGCGTCGCGTTAAGCACCCGATCTACGGTAAATATGTTAAGCGTTCGACTAAGCTGCACGCGCACGACGAAACCAATCAGTGCCACATCGGCGACAAAGTCACTATTCGTGAAACTCGTCCGCTGGCCAAGACTAAGTCTTGGGCACTGGTTGATGTTCTCGAACGCGCTGTGGAAGTCTAAGGACTAGGGGTCGGAGAAATTATATGATTCAGACTCAATCCATGCTCGATGTGGCCGATAACAGCGGCGCTCGCCGTGTTATGTGCATCAAGGTGCTGGGTGGCTCCCATCGTCGTTACGCTGGTATCGGTGACATCATCAAAGTTACCGTTAAGGAAGCAATTCCTCGCGGTAAAGTGAAAAAAGGCCAAGTGATGACTGCTGTTGTAGTCCGCACTCGTCACGGCGTACGTCGTGCAGATGGCTCCATTATCCGCTTTGATGGCAACGCTGCTGTTCTTCTGAACAACAAGCAAGAGCCGATCGGCACCCGTATCTTTGGGCCAGTGACCCGTGAACTTCGTACTGAGAAGTTCATGAAGATCGTCTCGCTCGCCCCAGAAGTGCTGTAAGGAGATCCGACATGCAAAAGATTCGTCGTGACGACGAGATCATCGTGATCGCCGGCAAAGACAAAGGTAAGCGCGGTAAGGTGCTGAAGGTTCTCGCTGACGACCGTCTGGTCGTTGGTGGTCTGAACCTGGTCAAGCGTCATACCAAGCCTAACCCGATGTCGGGCGTACAGGGCGGTATCGTCGAGAAAGAAGCGCCATTGCACGCTTCTAACGTCGCCATCTTCAACGGCGAAACCAACAAGGCTGATCGTGTTGGTTTCAAAGTAGAAGACGGTAAGAAAATTCGTGTCTTCAAGTCGACCCAAAAAGCGGTTGATGCTTGAACACTGCTAGGTAGATAAGACCATGGCACGACTACAAGAGATTTACCGGAAGGAAATCGCCCCCAAGCTTAAGGAAGAACTTAAGCTCGGGAACGTGATGGAAGTTCCGCGCGTTACCAAAATCACCCTGAACATGGGTCTGGGCGAAGCGATCGGCGACAAAAAAGTCATCGAGCACGCTGTTGCTGACTTGGAAAAGATCACCGGTCAAAAAGTCGTTGTGACTTACGCTCGGAAATCCATCGCTGGCTTTAAAGTCCGTGAAGGTTGGCCGATCGGCGTCAAAGTGACTCTGCGCCGTGAGCGTATGTACGAATTCCTGGATCGTTTGCTGTCGATCTCCCTGCCTCGGGTTCGCGACTTCCGCGGCCTGAATGCCAAGTCCTTCGATGGTCGTGGTAACTACAGCATGGGCGTGAAAGAGCAGATCATTTTCCCGGAAATCGACTACGACAAGATCGATGCTCTCCGCGGTCTGGACATCACCCTGACCACCACTGCCAAGAACGATGATGAAGGTCGCGCCCTGTTGCGTGCTTTCAAATTCCCGTTCCGCAACTGATTGGAGTAGGACCATGGCCAAGATGAGCATGAAAAACCGCGAGCTGAAACGTCAGCTCACGGTTGCCAAGTACGCCAAGAAGCGTGCAGCACTGAAAGCAATCATCGTTGATCTGAACGCAAGTCCAGAAGCGCGTTGGGAAGCTACAGTTGCTCTGCAGAAGCAGCCACGTGACGCAAGCGCCTCGCGCATGCGTAACCGCTGCCGCCTGACTGGTCGTCCACACGGCGTTTACCGCAAGTTCGGCCTCGGCCGTAACAAACTGCGTGAAGCGGCAATGCGTGGCGACGTACCTGGTCTGGTTAAAGCCAGCTGGTAAGTACTTTCAAAGTCCGGGTGGTCGGGATCGCAAGATACTGACCGCCGGTACCTTGAATCTGGAACAAGCCCCTTTTGGGGCTTGTTTCATTTCCGGAGTGTGTCTAGAATACCCGGCTCGCCTGAGCCCGTGTTTTCTATGCCCGGAGATACTCAGCGACATATGTAGCCGTAAGGCTAATTTTTTTGTATTAGGAGCGTCTAGCCCATGAGTATGCAGGACCCGTTAGCGGACATGCTAACTCGTATCCGTAATGCCCAGATGGCTGAAAAGTCCGTCGTAAGCATGCCATCTTCCACGTTGAAGGTAGCTGTTGCCAAAGTCCTGAAAGACGAAGGCTACATTGCGGGTTATCAGATCAGCAGCGAAATCAAGCCACTGCTGTCCATCGAGCTGAAGTACTTCGAAGGCCGTCCGGTCATCGAGGAAGTGAAGCGCGTTAGCCGTCCAGGCCTGCGTCAGTACAAGTCCGTTGAGGATCTGCCGAAAGTTCGTGGCGGTCTTGGCGTGTCTATCGTCTCCACCAACAAAGGTGTGATGACGGATCGTGCTGCGCGCGCTGCCGGTGTCGGCGGCGAAGTTCTTTGCACTGTGTTCTAAGGGGGGATAAGCATGTCTCGCGTCGCTAAGAACCCCGTTAAGCTGCCAGCCGGTGTCGAAGTCAAATTCGCAGGCCAACAGCTTTCGGTGAAGGGTGCCAAGGGTACTCTTGAACTGAACATCCATTCGTCCGTTGAGATCGTTGAAGAAGCTGGTGAGCTGCGTTTCGCTGCTCGCAATGGCGATCAACAAACTCGCGCAATGGCCGGTACCACGCGTGCGTTGGTAAACAACATGGTCCAAGGCGTAAGCCAAGGCTTCGAGCGTAAGCTCCAGCTGGTCGGTGTTGGTTACAAAGCGCAAGCAAAAGGCTCGGTTTTGAACCTGGCCCTTGGCTTCTCGCACCCAGTGGATTACGAACTGCCGGAAGGCATCACCGCTGAGACTCCTAGCCAGACCGATATCCTGATCAAGGGCATCGATAAGCAGCTGGTAGGTCAGGTGGCCGCTGAGATCCGCGACTTCCGTCCACCAGAGCCGTACAAAGGCAAAGGTGTGCGCTACGCGGACGAAGTCGTCCGTCGTAAAGAAGCCAAGAAGAAGTAGGGCATAGCAAATGACCGACAAAAAAGTTACTCGACTGCGTCGCGCTCGCAAAGCACGCCTGAAAATGCACGAACTAGAAGTCGTGCGTCTCTGCGTGTTCCGCTCGTCGCAGCACATCTACGCCCAGGTCATCTCGGCCGACGGCAACAAAGTCCTGGCCAGCGCCTCGACTTTGGATAAAGAACTGCGTGATGGTGCCACTGGCAACATCGACGCGGCCACAAAGGTTGGCCAGCTGGTCGCTACGCGTGCTAAGGCCGCTGGCGTCTCGCAAGTGGCTTTCGACCGCTCTGGCTTCAAGTACCACGGCCGCGTTAAAGCGCTGGCTGATGCTGCTCGTGAAGCTGGGCTGGAGTTCTAAGTTATGTCAAATAACGACCAAAAGCGCGACGAAGGCTACATTGAGAAGCTGGTTCAAGTTAACCGCGTAGCCAAAACCGTTAAAGGCGGCCGTATCTTCACTTTTACCGCGTTGACCGTGGTTGGTGATGGTAAAGGGCGTGTTGGCTTCGGCCGTGGCAAGTCACGTGAAGTGCCTGCTGCGATCCAGAAGGCAATGGAAGCTGCTCGTCGCAACATGATTCAAGTTGACCTGAACGGCACCACTCTGCAGTACGCAATGAAGTCTGCTCATGGCGCTTCGAAGGTGTACATGCAGCCTGCTTCTGAAGGTACCGGTATCATCGCTGGCGGCGCTATGCGTGCTGTCCTCGAAGTTGCTGGCGTTCAGAACGTTCTGGCCAAGTGCTACGGCTCGACTAACCCGGTAAACGTGGTTCACGCCACTTTCAAAGGTTTGAAAGCTATGCAATCTCCTGAATCCATTGCCGCCAAGCGTGGCAAAAGCGTCAAGGAGATCTTCTGATCATGGCTACCGTTAAAGTAACGCTGATCAAAAGCATGACCGGCCGCATCCCTAACCACAAATTGTGCGTTAAGGGTTTGGGTCTGCGTCGCATCGGTCACACTGTAGAAGTCCAGGATACTCCCGAGAATCGCGGGATGATCAACAAGGCTTACTACATGCTGCGTGTCGAGGGTTAATCGATGAAACTCAATGATCTGAGTCCAGCGCCGGGTTCCCGTCGCGAAAAGCATCGTCCGGGCCGTGGTATCGGTAGCGGTTTGGGTAAGACTGGTGGCCGTGGCCACAAAGGTCAAACCTCCCGCTCCGGTGGCACCATTGCTCCAGGCTTTGAAGGCGGTCAACAGCCGCTGCATCGTCGCCTGCCTAAGTTCGGTTTCGTTTCCCTGAAGGCCATGGACCGCGCAGAAGTGCGTCTGTCCGAGCTGGCTAAAGTGGAAGGCGACATCGTTACTGTGCAGACCCTGAAAGATGCCAACGTGATCAACGTCAACGTACAGCGTGTGAAAATCATGCTGTCCGGTGAAGTGACTCGCGCTGTCACTATCGGCAAGGGAATCGGCGCCACCAAAGGTGCGCGTTCGGCTATCGAAGCAGCTGGCGGCAAGTTCGAGGAATAAATGGCTAAGCAAGGTGCTCTCTCAGCGCTCGGCAAAGGCGGTATGTCTGAACTTTGGGCTCGTCTGCGTTTTCTGTTCCTGGCGATTATCGTCTACCGAATAGGCGCACACATCCCGGTTCCAGGTATCAATCCGGACCGACTCGCAGACCTGTTTCGACAGAATGAGGGGACCATTCTTAGCTTGTTCAACATGTTTTCTGGCGGCGCGCTGGAACGGATGAGCATTTTTGCACTGGGGATCATGCCGTACATCTCGGCATCGATCATCATGCAACTGATGACAGCCGTCAGCCCGCAGCTGGAGCAGTTGAAGAAGGAAGGTGAAGCTGGCCGTCGCAAGATTAGCCAGTACACCCGCTACGGCACTGTCATCCTCGCCCTGGTTCAAGCTATCGGCATGTCCGTTGGCCTGGCGGGGCAGGGTGTTGCGTTCACTGGTGACTTTGGCTTCCATTTCGTCGCGGTATCCACGTTTGTGGCTGGTGCGATGTTCATGATGTGGCTGGGTGAGCAGATTACTGAGCGTGGTGTTGGCAACGGTATCTCGATGTTGATTTTCGCAGGTATCGTCGCCGGTCTTCCGAGAGCAATCGGGCAGTCTTTCGAGTCTGCACGTCAGGGTGATATCAACATTTTCGCCTTGGTTGCCATCGGTTTGCTGGCAGTAGCGATTATCGGTTTTGTGGTGTTCATTGAGCGTGGCCAGCGTCGTATTGCTGTTCACTACGCCAAGCGTCAGCAGGGCCGCAAGGTTTTTGCTGCGCAGACCAGCCACTTGCCGCTGAAAGTGAATATGGCCGGTGTTATTCCGGCAATCTTCGCGAGCAGCATCTTGCTGTTTCCGGCTTCGTTGGGTACCTGGTTTGGTCAGTCTGAAAATATGGGCTGGCTGCAGGACCTCTCTCAGTCGATCGCTCCTGGTCAGCCGTTGAATATTCTGCTGTTTAGTGCAGGGATTATTTTCTTCTGCTTCTTCTATACGGCGTTGATGTTCAATCCGAAAGACGTAGCGGAAAACCTGAAGAAGTCCGGTGCCTTTATTCCGGGCATCCGTCCAGGTGAGCAGTCTGCACGCTACATTGATGGCGTTCTGACTCGTTTGACCCTGTTCGGTGCTCTATATATGACGGCCGTCTGCTTGTTGCCCCAGTTCCTGGTGGTTGCAGCAAACGTTCCGTTCTACCTTGGCGGGACCTCGTTGCTGATCGTGGTCGTGGTTGTGATGGACTTCATGTCCCAAGTACAATCGCACCTCGTTTCGCACCAGTACGAATCCCTGATGAAGAAAGCCAACCTGAAGGGTTACGGCAGCGGCATGTTGCGCTGAGTACCCATAAGGTTCGAGGAGTTGGTGATGAAAGTTCGTGCATCGGTGAAAAAGCTGTGCCGTAACTGCAAGATTATTCGCCGCGAAGGTGTTGTTCGAGTAATTTGCAGCGCGGAACCGCGTCACAAACAGCGCCAAGGCTGAGTGTGATCCGCTTGAAGCCCGGCAGCTAGTGCGCTGCCGGGTTGATTATTTGTTATTACAGCGATATTATCTCGCGCCCTATTTCTTGGCTTCCGGGGCGTAGGTAGCTGTCAATTGGAGTCCCACTGAATGGCCCGTATTGCAGGCGTTAACATTCCAGATAACAAGCACACTGTTATCTCGCTGACCTACATCTATGGTGTTGGTCGCACTACTGCGCAGAAAATTTGCGCAGTTGCTGGGGTAAACCCAGCCGCTAAGATCAAGGATCTGAGCGACGAGCAGATTGAATTGCTGCGTGGCGAAGTGGCGAAGTTCACCACTGAAGGTGACCTGCGTCGCGAAATCAACATGAAAATCAAGCGTTTGATGGACCTCGGTTGCTATCGCGGTCTGCGTCATCGTCGTGGTCTTCCAGTACGCGGTCAGCGTACCAAGACTAACGCGCGTACCCGTAAAGGTCCGCGTAAGCCGATCCGCAAGTAATCGCCCCAGCGAATCGACAGGAAAATTATCATGGCAAAACCTGCTGCTCGTCCTCGTAAAAAAGTTAAAAAGACAGTGGTTGATGGCATCGCCCACATCCATGCATCTTTTAACAACACCATCGTGACCATCACCGACCGTCAAGGTAACGCGCTTTCTTGGGCTACCTCCGGTGGTTCGGGTTTCCGCGGTTCCCGCAAGTCCACCCCGTTTGCTGCTCAAGTAGCTGCTGAACGTGCTGGTCAAGCTGCGCTGGAATATGGCCTGAAAAACCTCGACGTTAACGTCAAAGGTCCAGGTCCAGGTCGTGAGTCTGCTGTCCGTGCTTTGAACGGCTGTGGCTATAAGATCGCCAGCATCACCGACGTGACGCCAATCCCGCACAACGGGTGCCGTCCGCCGAAGAAGCGCCGCGTGTAATCCAGGAGATTGTAAAGAATGGCTCGTTACATTGGTCCAAAATGCAAACTCGCTCGTCGCGAAGGCACCGATCTCTTCCTGAAGAGCGGCGTGCGCGCGATCGAATCGAAGTGCAACATCGAAGCAGCACCTGGTATCCACGGCCAACGCCGCGGTCGCCAGTCCGATTACGGCACCCAACTGCGTGAAAAGCAGAAGGTCCGTCGTATCTACGGCGTTCTCGAGCGTCAGTTCAGCGGCTACTACAAAGAAGCTGCTGGCAAGAAAGGTGCAACCGGTGAAAACCTGCTGCAACTGCTCGAATGCCGTCTGGACAACGTTGTATACCGTATGGGCTTTGGTTCTACTCGTGCCGAATCCCGTCAGCTGGTATCGCACAAGTCGATCAGCGTTAACGGCCAGACCGTAAACGTTCCGTCCTACCAGGTTCGTGCTGGTGACGTGGTCGCAGTTCGCGAGAAAGCAAAAAACCAACTTCGCATTGTCCAAGCTCTCGATCTGTGTGCCCAACGTGGCCGCGTAGAATGGGTAGAAGTAGACACTGAGAAGAAGTCGGGCGTTTTCAAGAACGTTCCTGCTCGCAGTGATCTGTCCGCCGACATCAACGAAAGCCTGATTGTCGAGCTCTACTCCAAGTAAGGGCTAGAAAATAGGTGCATCCATGCAGATTTCGGTAAATGAGTTCCTGACACCCCGCCATATTGATGTGCAGGTTGTCAGTCCAACCCGCGCCAAGATCACTCTCGAGCCTCTCGAGCGTGGTTTTGGCCACACCCTGGGCAACGCGCTGCGCCGCATCCTGTTGTCCTCAATGCCCGGCTGTGCAGTAGTCGAGGCCGAGATTGACGGTGTGCTCCACGAGTACAGCGCCATCGAAGGTGTACAGGAAGACGTAATTGAAATCCTGTTGAACCTTAAAGGTCTGGCTATCAAGCTGCACGGCCGTGACGAAGTTACGCTGACCTTGTCGAAGAAGGGTTCGGGGGTGGTTACCGCTGCCGATATTCAGCTGGATCATGATGTCGAGATCGTTAACCCCGATCACGTAATCGCTAACCTGGCGTCTAACGGCGCCCTGAACATGAAGCTCACTGTAGCTCGTGGTCGTGGTTATGAACCGGCCGACTCGCGTCAGAGCGATGAAGACGAAAGCCGCAGCATTGGTCGCTTGCAGCTTGACTCTTCGTTCAGCCCGGTTCGCCGTATCGCATACGTGGTGGAAAACGCCCGTGTCGAGCAGCGTACTAACCTGGACAAGCTGGTTATTGATCTGGAAACCAACGGTACTCTGGATCCTGAAGAGGCTATCCGCCGCGCTGCAACCATTCTGCAACAGCAGTTGGCTGCGTTCGTCGACCTCAAAGGTGACAGCGAACCAGTGGTAATCGAGCAGGAAGACGAGATCGATCCGATCCTGCTTCGCCCGGTTGACGATCTGGAACTGACTGTACGTTCGGCTAACTGCCTTAAGGCGGAAAACATTTACTACATCGGCGACCTGATTCAGCGTACCGAAGTAGAACTGTTGAAGACTCCGAACCTGGGCAAGAAATCCTTGACTGAAATCAAGGACGTTCTGGCCTCCCGCGGTCTGTCCCTCGGCATGCGCCTCGACAACTGGCCGCCTGCAAGTCTTAAGAAGGACGACAAGGCGACTGCCTGATCGTCGTAATCACCGAACGTGAGTTTGGTAAGGAATGAACCATGCGTCATCGTAAAAGTGGTCGTCACCTGAGCCGTACCAGCTCGCACCGCAAGGCCATGTTCCAAAACATGGCGGTGTCGCTGTTCGAGCACGAGCTGATCAAAACTACACTGCCGAAAGCTAAAGAACTGCGTCGCGTTGCTGAGCCGCTGATCACTTTGGCTAAGACAGACAGCCTGGCTAACCGCCGTCTGGCTTTCGACCGTACTCGTTCGAAAGCTATCGTTGGTAAGCTCTTCAACGACCTGGGCAAGCGTTATGCTACCCGTGAGGGTGGCTACCTGCGCATCCTCAAGTGCGGTTTCCGCACTGGCGACAACGCGCCTATGGCGTACGTCGAGTTGGTTGATCGTGCTACTGCCGGCGAAGCTGTAAGCGCCGAGTAAGACGACAGTCTGTAACGAAGAACCGGGCCTAGTGCCCGGTTTTTTGTGCGCGCGACAAAAGCGCGATATGTACAAGTTTCCTGCTGTGGCGTTGGGCACTATGGGGCTTGGATTGTTGGTAGAAATTTTCTATTGAGGCTCACAATTTAATGAATTTGTAGCCGTCATGTTGATGATTAATACTTCCTCCAAGCCGATTAGCCTGTAGTTCCAAGTCCGACCAGAGGAAAACTGAACATGAGCCAGAACAAAATCCTTACCACCGCCAGCGGTGCACCCGTTGCGGACAACCAGAATTCCCGTTCCGCCGGCCCACGAGGCCCGTTGCTGCTCGACGACTTTCACCTGATCGAGAAGCTCGCCCACTTCAACCGCGAAAATATTCCAGAGCGTCGTGTGCACGCCAAGGGTTCGGGCGCCTACGGTACCTTCACGGTCACCCGAGACATCACTCAATACACCAGTGCCAAGCTGTTCGAGGCAGTGGGCAAGCAAACCCCGACGTTCCTGCGGTTCTCCACGGTAGGTGGTGAGCGTGGTTCGGCTGACACTGAACGTGATCCACGTGGTTTCGCCTTGAAGTTCTACACCGAAGAAGGCAACTGGGACATCGTCGGTAACAACACCCCGGTGTTCTTCATCCGCGATCCGTTGAAATTCCCTGACTTCATTCACACCCAAAAGCGCCTGCCGCAAAGCAACTTGAAGAGCGCGCAGATGATGTGGGACTTCTGGTCGCACTCTCCAGAGGCGCTGCATCAGGTCACTATCCTGTTTTCGGACCGGGGCATTCCTGATGGCTACCGTCACATGCATGGCTTCGGCAGTCACACCTACAGCCTGATTAATGCCAAGGGTGAGCGTCACTGGGTCAAGTGGCACTACAAAACCAAGCAGGGCATCAAGAACCTGGCGCCGGCAGAAGCAGCGCGGCTGGCAGGTACCGATCCTGATTATGCACAGCGTGATCTGTTCGGTGCGATCGAGCGCGGTGACTTCCCGAAATGGCGTGTGTGCATTCAGATCATGACCGAGGCCCAGGCCAACGCTCATTACGAGAACCCTTTTGACGTGACCAAGACCTGGTCGCAGAAGGAATTCCCATTGATCGAAGTCGGTGAATTGGAGCTCAACCGCAACCCGCAGAACTACTTCGCCGAAGTAGAACAAGCAGCGTTCGGTCCAAGCAACATGGTGCCAGGTGTTGGTCTGTCGCCAGACCGTATGCTTCAGGGACGTGTCTTCGCTTATGCAGATGCTCACCGCTACCGCGTCGGTACCAATCATCAGCAACTGCCGGTAAACGCCCCACGTAGCCCGGTGAACAGCTATCAGCGTGATGGTTCGATGGCATTCGGCAGTAATGGTGGCGCGGCTCCTAACTACGAGCCGAACAGCTACGTTGACGCACCGAAGCAAGCACCACAATACGCTGAGCCTGCCTTGGCCCTGAGCGGTGCGGCGGATCGTTACGATCACCGCGAAGACACCGACTATTACAGCCACGCCGGCGCGTTGTTCCGCCTGATGAATGATGAGCAGAAAGCGTTGCTCACCAGCAACATCGCCGGAGCCATGGCCGGTGTTTCCAGCGATGTCGTCCAGCGCCAATTGCAGCACTTTTTCAAGGCTGATCCTGCTTATGGAGAAGCAATCGCAAAGGCGCTCGGTGTATCGCTTAACTGACTCTAAACGATAAGCAGAACCGCCCTCATTTGGGCGGTTTTTGCGTTAATTCGACCACTTTTCTCAGTAAATCTGCACTTTTCTGCTGTTGATCCCGTGACCTGGGAGTCATCATGGTTCAAACTACAGACTTTCAAGCAGGGAGATGTAGGGCGATGCAAGGTCACCCCGACGTAATCGATTACCTCAACACGTTGCTGACGGGCGAACTGGCTGCTCGTGACCAATATTTCATCCATTCGCGCATGTATGAAGACTGGGGCTTTACCGAGCTCTATGAGCGTATCAATCACGAAATGGAAGAAGAGGCACAGCACGCCGACGCACTGATGCGCCGTATCCTGATGCTCGAAGGCACGCCACGTATGCGTCCCGATGACCTTGATGTGGGCACCACGGTGCCTGACATGCTCGCTGCCGACCTGCGCCTCGAGTACAAGGTGCGTGCCGCGCTCTGCAAGGGCATCGAGCTCTGCGAGCAGCACAACGACTATGTCACCCGGGAAATCCTGCGGGTGCAGCTGAATGACACCGAAGAAGATCACACCTATTGGCTGGAAAAGCAGTTGGGCCTGATCAAGTTGGTTGGCTTGGAGAATTACCTGCAATCGCAGTTCTGATTCCCGGCTACAAAAAAGCCCCCGTCACTGCTGAAGTGACGGGGGCTTTTTTATCGGGCTTGATAAATCAGGCCCGGTCGCGCGCCAGCAAGGGCTTGAGATAGTAACCCGTGTGGGACTGTGGCATTTCGGAGACCTGCTCCGGCGTGCCCACCGCAATGATCTGGCCACCCTTGGAACCGCCTTCCGGGCCGAGGTCAACCAGCCAGTCGGCCGTCTTGATCACATCCAGATTGTGCTCGATCACCACCACGGTGTTGCCGTGGTCGCGCAGGCGATGCAAGACATCCAGCAACTGTTGAATATCCGCGAAATGCAGGCCGGTAGTTGGCTCATCCAGGATATACAAGGTCTTGCCGGTATCGCGCTTGGACAGCTCGCGAGACAGCTTCACCCGTTGCGCTTCACCACCGGATAGAGTGGTAGCGGACTGCCCAAGTTTGATATAGGACAAGCCCACATCCATCAGCGTTTGCAGCTTGCGCGCCAGCGCCGGGACCGCATCGAAGAACACCCGCGCTTCCTCGATAGTCATTTCCAGGGTTTCGTGGATGCTCTTGCCCTTGTACTTGATCTCCAGGGTTTCGCGGTTGTAGCGCTTGCTCTTGCACACATCGCACGGCACATAGATGTCTGGCAGGAAGTGCATCTCCACCTTGATCAAGCCATCACCCTGGCATGCTTCGCAGCGCCCGCCTTTGACGTTGAACGAGAACCGGCCGGGCCCGTAGCCCCGCGAGCGAGATTCCGGAACGCCAGCGAACAGTTCGCGAATCGGCGTGAACAGCCCTGTGTAGGTTGCCGGATTGGAGCGTGGTGTGCGGCCAATCGGGCTCTGGTCGATATCGACCACTTTGTCCAGGTGCTCCAGGCCCTTGATGCTGTCGTGTGCCGCCGCTTCCAGGGTGGTCGCGCCGTTCAGGGCGGTGGCACTCAGTGGGAACAGGGTGTTGTTGATCAGCGTGGATTTGCCTGAGCCGGAAACACCGGTTACGCACGTCAGCAAGCCCAGGGGAATTTCCAGGTCGACATTGCGCAAGTTGTTGCCCCGCGCGCCCTTGAGGTGCAATGCCATCTTCTTGTTACGTGGCGTACGCTTGGCTGGCACTTCAATCTTCACTCGGCCAGACAGGTACTTGCCGGTCAACGAGTCAGGGTGAGCCATGACTTCGGCGGGCGTGCCCTCGGCGACGATATGACCGCCATGCACGCCAGCCCCAGGGCCGATATCGACTACGTAGTCCGCCAGGCGGATAGCGTCTTCATCATGCTCGACCACAATCACCGTGTTGCCGATATCCCGAAGGTGCTTCAAGGTGCCCAGGAGACGATCATTGTCGCGCTGGTGCAGACCGATCGACGGCTCATCGAGGATGTACAGCACACCCACCAGGCCGGCGCCAATCTGGCTGGCCAGGCGAATCCGCTGGGCTTCGCCGCCTGATAGCGTATCGGCGCTGCGATCCAGCGACAGGTAGTCCAAGCCAACGTTGACCAGGAACTGCAGGCGCTCGCGGATTTCCTTGAGGATCTTGTCGGCAATTTCCCCACGGCGCCCGGTCAGCTTGAGTGCACCGAAGTACTCGCATGCATCGCCGATTGGCAGGTTGGTGACTGCCGGCAGCGTCTTCTCGCCAACCCACACATGCCGCGCCTCACGGCGCAGGCGAGTGCCGCGGCAATCCGGGCAGGGTTGAGTGCTGAGGAACTTCGCCAGTTCTTCGCGCACGCTCGCCGATTCAGTCTCGCGGTAGCGCCGCTCCAGGTTCGGCACGATGCCTTCGAACGGGTGGGAGCGCTTGACGATATCGCCACGGTCGTTCAGGTATTTGAAATCGACGTTCTGCGAGCCACTGCCATTGAGGATGACTTTCTGCTGTTCTGCCGACAGTTGATTGAATGGCACTTCAAGGCTGAACTTGTAGTGGGACGCCAGCGACCCCAGCATCTGGAAGTAGTAGACGTTACGCCTGTCCCAGCCGCGTATCGCGCCCTCCGCCAATGTCAGCTCCCCGTTAACCAGGCGCTTGATGTCGAAGAATTGCTTCACGCCCAGGCCATCGCAGGTCGGGCAGGCGCCGGCCGGGTTGTTGAAGGAGAACAGCTTGGGTTCCAGCTCGCTGATGGCATGGCCACAGATCGGGCAGGCAAAGCGCGCGGAGAAGATGATCTCTTCGCCCGGCTCGTCATCCATCGGCGCCACCAGGGCTATACCGTCTGCCAGCTTCAACGCAGTCTCGAACGATTCTGCCAGACGCTGCTGCAGGTCGGCCCGCACTTTGAAGCGGTCGACCACCACATCGATCGAGTGCTTCTTCTGCTTGTCGAGCTTCGGCGCTTCGTCCAGTTCGTAGAGCTTGCCGTTGATGCGTGCGCGCACAAAGCCCTGCGCACGCAGCTCTTCGAATACGGAAAGGTGTTCACCCTTGCGTTCGCGAATCACCGGCGCCAGCAGCATCAGCTTGGCGCCTTCCGGTTGGGCCAGCACCAGGTCGACCATCTGGCTGACGGTCTGGGCTTCCAGTGGAATGTCGTGGTCCGGGCAACGGGGAATGCCCACTCGCGCGTACAGCAGGCGCAGGTAGTCGTAGATTTCGGTGATGGTGCCCACGGTGGAGCGCGGGTTGTGGGACGTCGACTTCTGTTCGATGGAAATCGCCGGCGACAGGCCTTCAATGGTGTCGACGTCGGGTTTTTCCATCATCGACAGGAACTGGCGGGCATAGGCCGACAGCGATTCCACATAGCGACGCTGACCTTCGGCATACAGCGTGTCGAACGCCAGGGAAGATTTGCCGGAGCCGGACAAGCCGGTGATGACGATCAATTTGTCCCGGGGCAGGGTCAGGTCGATGTTCTTCAGGTTGTGGGTTCTAGCCCCACGAATCAGGATCTTGTCCAAGATGGCCTCGCACGGCGGGCGTAAATAATGCAGGAGTATACGGCTAAAGACTGGATGAATATACACTGTCAAAGTGCCGGGTGCAGCCTTACATGAAAGCTGCGCGGCAAAGCGCCGCATATACCCTCTCAATCGATGGGACTGGTAGAATCGCCGCCGGTTCACACGAGGTTTTTCCATGCACGATCCCCACAGCGAACGCATGAGTAGCGGCGAGACCCGAGCAGCAAGCGGTCTGGCCCTGGTGTTCGCCTTCCGTATGCTTGGCATGTTTATGGTGTTGCCAGTGCTGGCGACCTATGGAATGGATCTCGCAGGAGCGACCCCCGCCTTGATCGGCCTGGCCATTGGCGCCTATGGCCTGACCCAGGCGATTTTCCAGATTCCATTCGGCATCATTTCCGACCGTATTGGCCGCCGCCCTGTGATTTACCTGGGGCTGATCGTGTTCGCTCTCGGCAGCGTGCTCGCGGCCCAGTCGGATTCGATCTGGGGCGTGATCGCCGGACGTATCCTGCAGGGGGCCGGGGCAATTTCCGCAGCGGTCATGGCCTTGCTGTCCGACCTCACCCGCGAGCAACACCGCACCAAGGCCATGGCCATGATCGGCATGACCATCGGTCTGTCGTTCGCCGTGGCGATGGTGGTCGGCCCGTTGCTGACGCGCGCCTTTGGCTTGCATGGCTTGTTCCTGGCCACCGGCGGCATGGCGTTGTTCGGGATCGTGATCGTGGCCTTCATGGTGCCGCGCTCCACCGGCACGTTGCAGCACCGTGAGTCGGGCGTCGCCCGCAAGGCCCTGTTGCCGACACTCAAGCATCCGGATTTGCTGCGCCTGGATTTAGGTATCTTCGTATTACACGCAATGCTGATGTGCAGTTTCGTCGCCTTGCCCCTGGCCCTGGTGCAAAAAGCCGGGTTGCCCAAGGAGCAGCACTGGTGGGTCTACCTGACTGCCCTCCTGATTTCGTTCTTCGCCATGATCCCCTTCATCATCTACGGCGAGAAGAAACGCAAAATGAAACGAGTTTTACTCGGCGCCGTCGCGACGCTGATGCTCACTGAGCTATTCTTCTGGCAGTTCGGCGACAGCCTGCGGGCACTGGTAATCGGTACGGTGGTGTTCTTCACCGCATTCAACCTGCTGGAGGCCTCGTTGCCTTCGCTGATCAGTAAAGTTTCACCGGCCGGTGGCAAGGGCACGGCAATGGGGGTGTACTCCACCAGCCAGTTCCTTGGTTCTGCACTGGGCGGCATCATGGGTGGCTGGATGTTCCAGCACGGCGGTTTGTCGGTTGTGTTCCTGGGATGTGCCGGGCTGGCTGCACTTTGGCTGGCCTTTGCTGTTACCATGCGCGAACCTCCCTACGTCACAAGTCTGCGTTTGCCGCTATCGCCCGAGGCGATCCGTGAAAGCGGTCTGGTAGAGCGCCTCAAGGCCGTCGTTGGGGTAACCGATGCAGTCGTGGTTGCTGAAGAAGCAGCCATTTACATCAAATTGGACACCGAATTATTGGATCGCGCGACGCTCGAGCAACTGGTCAACCCAGTGCCGACAGCGCGCCCAGCTTAGGAGAACGTTATGGCCCGTGGGGTTAACAAAGTCATATTGGTCGGTACATGCGGCCAGGATCCCGAAGTTCGCTACTTGCCTAACGGTAACGCCGTGACCAACCTGAGTCTGGCGACCAGCGAACAGTGGACCGACAAGCAGACCGGCCAGAAGGTCGAGAAAACCGAATGGCACCGCGTGTCGATGTTCGGCAAGGTGGCAGAGATCGCCGGTGAGTACCTGCGCAAAGGCTCGCAGGTCTACATCGAAGGCAAGCTGCAAACCCGCGAGTGGGAAAAAGACGGTATCAAGCGTTACACCACTGAAATCGTGGTCGACATGCAAGGCACCATGCAACTGCTGGGCGGCCGTCCACAGGGCGACCAACAGGGCCAGGGCGGCATGTCCAACTCGGCACCGCGCCCACAGCAGTCCCGTCCGCAGCCAAGCCAGCAGCCACAACGTGAGTCGCGCCCAGCGCCACAACAGGCCGCTCCGCAACCGGCTCCGGATTTCGACAGTTTTGATGACGATATCCCGTTCTAAGGTCGCAGACCCGCAACGAGCGATACTCAAGAACCCCCCGCTGGCGCAGGCCGCGGGGGTTTTTTATGGCTACTGATCAGGCGTCTGTTGCCGCCGTGGTCAGCACCATGTCCTTGAACCGCCGCAATACGGCCGAGTCATCACCGGCTCGCGTCGCCAGGTGGAGCGGCGCCACCAGGTTCTGGCAATCCGTCAGTGGTCGATAGACGATGCCGTCTCCACGCAGCCGTTGCATCGACGCCGGCACGATGGATACGCCAAGGCCCGCTGCCACCAGGCTCAAGGTTGCTGTCATGCGCGGCGCTTCCTGCACCACTTGCGGGCTGAACCCCGCTTCACGGCAGGCCACCAGGATTGCGTCATACAAACCCAACCCCACGCGCCGTCGATAGAGTACGAATGACTCAGTAGCCAGTGCCGCCAAAGGCAGGGGGGAGGCGGCGTCGAGTGCCAGGGGATGATCGGTGGGCAGTGCCAACAACATGGGCTCCACGAGGATCGGTTGGTCCTGCAGCGATTGAATCCCGCTGAGCGGTGAGCGGATAAAGGCTGCGTCGAGTTTTTCATGCACCAGCGCATCCAGCAGTTCGCCGGTACCTGCTTCCTCCAGCACCACCGAGACGCCCACGAAGGTTTCGCGAAACAGCCGCAGCACACTGGGCACGAATGGGTGCAGGGCGGCCGAACTGGTAAACCCGATGGCCAGCCGTCCGCGCTCACCTCGGGCAGCGCGACGCACGACCTCCGCCACACCGTCTACACGTGCCAAGACCTCGCGCGCTTCCTCCAGCAACGCCAGCCCGGCAGGGGTTGGGCGCACGCCACGGGGCAGGCGTTCCATCAGCACAACGCCCAGCTCGGCCTCAAGGCTTTGCAGCAGTCGCGTCAGCGGTGGCTGCTGCATCCCCAAACGTTCCGCCGCGCGGGTGATATAGCCTTCTTCGGCAATGGCGACAAAGGCTCTGAGTTGGCGCAACTCCAACATAGGGATACTTTCCAGGTATGGGAGGTCGTCAATCCTGGCATTTGTTCTCATGGCTCACAAGATTTAGGCTGTCTTCACCCTTTAAAAAGCCGCCTCTAAAAAAGAAGGAAAGCCGCGATGACCTGGTCTGCCAAGCAATACACGATGTTTGAACAACAGCGCACTCGCCCGGTTCGTGACTTGGTCGCGGCCATTCCCAATACCGAGGTGCGCACCGCTGTCGACTTGGGCTGTGGCCCTGGCAACTCCACTGAAGTGCTGGCTGGGCGTTTCCCACAAGCGCAGGTCACCGGCATGGACAGCTCCGATGACATGCTGGTCGACGCCCGTAAACGCCTGCCGGGGCTGAACTTCGAACGGGCGGATATCGGTGCCTGGAGCCCCGAGCATGCCTTCGACGTCATCCTGGCCAACGCCTCCCTGCAATGGCTGCCCGATCACGCCACGCTCTACCCGCACCTGGTCAACCAACTGACGCCCGGTGGCACGCTGGCGGTGCAAACCCCGGACAACCTTGATGAGCCTGCCCACCGGCTGGCACGAGAGGTAGCGGCAGACGGCCCATGGTCCGCGAAGATCGGTGCGGTCAAACACCATGAGCGGCACACCGCGAGCTACTACTACGAGCTACTCAGCCAGCACTGCAGCGTCGTCGACGTGTGGCGCACCACCTACCTGCATCCGTTGGCGGATCATGCGGCGGTGGTGGAGTGGTTTAAAGGTTCTGCATTGCGGCCATTTCTTGCGCCGTTGAGCGATGGGGAAAAGGCCGCATTCCTACGGGAATACCAGGCACGGATTACGCAGGCTTACCCAGCCCTGGGCGATGGCACCGTGCTGCTGCCGTTTCCGCGCCTGTTCGTCATCGCCACGCGCTGAAGCCAGCAGCATACGGGTGGCGGTCACGCGGCCGCCGTTTGTGTCTTGAGGTATTCATCCGCCGACACCACGCCTGCATAGCCGAATGCCAGCGATGCCATATAAGCGTCATGCACCTGCGCCGCCGGGATGACTTTGCCATTGAATTCCAGGTCGCGGGTGGCGCAGGCGTCATGGATCAGCGTGACCTTGTAGCCCAGGTCCGCCGCCGCTCGCACCACCGCATCGATGCACATGTGGCTCATGCTGCCGACCACCACCAGTTCGGTAATGCTGCGTTGTTCCAACAGCTCACGCAGGTTGGTTTCACGGAACGCATTCACGAAATGCTTCAGTACCACTGGCTCATTGCCCTCGTTCAACACCTTGGGGTGCAAGTGCGCCCCCTCGGAGTTCGGTGTAAAGAAGGGAGCATCCTGCGAGGTGAACTCATGGCGCACATGTATCACCGCATCCCCCACCTGGCGAAAGGCCTGGAGCACCTGTGCAGCCTTGTCCGCCGCGGCTTCCACGCCGCTGAGCGGCCACTTGCCCTGGGGGAAGTAGTCGTTCTGGATATCGATTAGGATGAGTGCTTGCTTGGCCATGGGTGTTGCCTCGTGATGGGTTGATGGGGCCAGTATCTTAGCTGGCGCCGCTGCCGAGGATTGGCTGCACCGACAATAACAGGGGGAAAACTGACAATGGCCGTGGAACGCTCGATCGTCGAGCTGGGTGTATTGATCTATCAAGGGGCGCAATTGGCTGCGGTGCATGGCTTGACCGACCTGTTCGGTGTGGCCAACCGGATCGCCGCCGAGCATCAATCCGCGCAACTGCCGCTGCTGCGGGTCAGCCACTGGCAGGTGGATGCCCAGGGTACCCCCGCGCGGGTATTCGACAGCCACCCCGGCCCTGACCTGCCGCTGATGGCCGTGCTGGTGCCGCCCTCGATTGGCGAGTTCACCGACGAGCAAGCGCCGCCCGCGTTGCTGGCGTGGATTCGCCAGCAACACGCGGCGGGCACGGTTCTCGGTGGCGTGTGCATTGGTTCGATCATGCTGGCGCGTAGTGGCCTGCTGGACGGGCGCAGCGCCACCACGCATTGGTCCTCCGCCACATCCTTCGCCGCTCGTTACCCAGCCGTACGCCTGGAAGCGGATAAACCGATTGTCGATGATGGCGACCTGATCACGACCGCCGGGCTGATGGCCTGGTCCGAACTGGGCCTGCGCCTGGTTGACCGCACCATGGGCCCGAGCATTGCGGCCCAGACCGCCCGGTTCCTGGTGATCGCGCACAGTGACAGCGCCAGCCACTGCGGCAGCAACTTTGCGCCGATCCTCGGGCACGGCGACAGCGCGATCCTCAAGGTGCAGCACTGGTTGCAGGCCAGTGGTGCGGTGGATGTCAGCGTGGCGGCAATGGCCCAGGAGGCGGGTCTGGAAGAGCGTACATTCCTGCGGCGCTTTCGCGGCGCAACAGGGTTGAAGCCCACCGAATACTGCCAGCACTTGAGGGTCGGCAAGGCTCGGCAGATGCTGGAGTTCACCAACGGCACCATCGACCATATCGCCTGGACCGTGGGTTATCAGGACCCCAGTGCCTTTCGCGCCACCTTCAAGAAAATCACCGGCCTGGCCCCCAGTGATTACCGCAGCCGGTTTGGGGTGTGAATCGTGCAGAACACCGCGTCCATCCGCGGCTGTCGTGCAGAATCAAACAGGCCAACTGCCATCGCTTTTCAGCTAACCACTTGATTTCCACGCCATCGCCTTGAGCCAGGCCTTGGCTTGATCCCTGCAACAGTGTCTGCACACACACATGGCGGGACAATCAAGGGGGACGCATGACCCCAACGCAGCGCAAAAAGCTGGTCGTTGCCCATTCCACGCGGGAGGGCGCGCCCCAGCATGAAGTCGAAACCAATCGCGCCCTAGCGCGCTGGCTGGCGCAGATCCTCGGCCTCAAGTTTGGCGGCAGCTACGACCCCAACCGGCACGCTGGGCGTGATCTGTATGTGCTGCCCACCCAAACCCTGGTCGGCCCGGACCAGGCTCGCCCATTCGGTATTAGTGGCCCTGACGACCTGTGGGGCGGCTATGTCGATCACGACTTCATCTGTACCAAGGCGATCAGTCACGGCGTGTTGGGCCCCGAAGCCGTCGCCCCGGAGGGCTGGTCGACGTTATTTGGTGAGCGCGTGCGCGATGTGGTGTTGGACGGCCTGAGCGTGTTTGCCCTCAAGGATGCGCGGGAAGCTGCGACACGCCTGCTCTACAGTGGGCCGATCCGGTTGAAACCTGTGCACGCCAGCGCCGGGCGTGGCCAGCAAGTGATCCGTAGCCTGGATGAGTTCGACGCGTTGCTGGCGCGCCCCGAAGCGGCGCAGCTATTCGACGACGGTGTGGTATTGGAACAGGACCTTCAGGATGTGGTCACTCATAGTGTGGGCCAGAGTTTCATCGGCGCGCACCGGTTCAGCTATTGCGGCGAGCAATACTTGACCCAGGACGGGCAGGGTGAAGAGGTCTACGGTGGCTCGAACCTGATCGTGGTCCCGGGTGACTACGACGACCTGCTCCAACTCGACCTGTCCGACGACGTACGCCTGGCCATCCGGCAAGCCCAGGTCTTCGACGCCGCCGCCCTTGAGGCCTACCCTGGTTTTTATGCCTCACGGCGCAACTACGACATCGCCCAGGGCGTGGACAGCAACGGCCAGCGTCGCAGCGGTGTACTTGAACAGTCCTGGCGCATGGGCGGGGCCAGCAGCGCGGAAGTCGCGGCGCTGCAAAGCTTCATCAACCACCCGGGCCTTAAAGCCATTCATGTGTCCTCGGTAGAAACCTACGTGGACCAGCCACTGCCGGCGGATGCCATCGAGGTTTACCGCGGCCCGGCCGAAAACAGCGACTTTCTTCTCAAGTACGTGACGGTTAAACCTTATGACGGCTAGAAGCGAAAGCATTGCGATCGACATCGACGGCGAACAGATGAGCGGCACGTTCTTGAGCCCCAAGTCCAAAGTGCCTGGGGTGTTGTTCGTGCACGGCTGGGGCGGTAGCCAGGAGCGTGATCTGGAACGGGCCAAGGGCATCGCCGGCCTGGGCTGCGTGTGCCTGACCTTCGACCTGCGTGGCCATGCGGGCACTGGCATTCCGTTGTCCCGCGTGACCCGCGAAGACAACCTGCTCGACCTGTTGGCCGCCTACGACCGCCTGCTGTCGCACCCGGCCATCGACACCTCGGCGGTGGCGGTGGTGGGCACCAGTTACGGCGGTTACCTCGCCGCCATTCTGACGTCGTTGCGCCCGGTGCGCTGGCTGGCGCTGCGCGTGCCGGCACTGTACCGCGACCAGGAATGGCTCAAGCCCAAGCGCGATTTGGACAAGGCGGACCTGATGGATTACCGCAGTACGCTGGTGCACGCGCAAACCAACCGCGCCTTGCATGCCTGCGCGCAATTTACCGGCGATGTGCTGATCGTCGAATCGGAAACCGACGACCATGTGCCCCACGCGACCATAATGAGCTACCGTGCGGCGTGCCAGCGGACACACTCCCTGACCCACCGCATCATCGACGGCGCCGACCACGCCCTGAGTGACCCAGTCTCCCAGCAGGCCTACACTTCGATCCTGGTGGACTGGATCACCGAGATGGTGGTGGGCGAACGGTTGAGCATCATCCAGTCTCAATAACCTGGCGCCCACGAATTGGGCACTCTGTGGCAAGCAAGCCCGCTCGCCACAAAAATTCGGTCGTTTAACTTAATAATCAAAAAGTTATTTTGTTTTTGATAAGAACAGGCCCGCTCGCGATCGCAATGGGCCGATCCTCCGCCTGTCAAGCCGCTGCCTTCTTCACCCGCAACGCCTTGGCCTTGGCTTCCACCGCGAGGTACATCACCAGCGCAATCAGCAACGGCAAGATAAAGTAGATCGCCCGATACGCAATCAACCCGGCGAGCAAGCTGCCCCGCGACGCCTCATGCTGCAACAGCGCAATAAACACCGCCTCCAGCACCCCAAGCCCGGCAGGGATATGGGTCACCACCCCGGCAATCGCACTGATCAGCAACACCCCCAGCACCAACGGGTAGTCCAGCTTCGCCGGCAGCAGGGTGAAAATCACCGCCGCCATCAATGACCAATTCAACGCACCGAGCGCCAGTTGCAAACACGCCATGCGCAGCGACGGCAGGTTGATCTCGATACCGCGAATCGCCCACGCGCGTTTTGTCGAAAACTGGCAGGCCGCCAAGTAGCCCAGGCTCGCCAGCACCAGCAATACTCCGACACCTTGCAGGGCGCCGCTGCTGAGCTTCCAGCCCGGTGGCATTGTCACCAACCCGCTGCTGAACACGACGCCGGCCAGTGCCATATAGCCGAACCAATTGGTCGCCAGGCTCAAGCCGAGGATCTTGGCAATATTGCCGGTGCTTACCCCCAGGCGCGAATACAGGCGGTAACGCATGGCGATACCACCGACCCACGCACTCAGGTTGAGGTTGAACGCATAGCTGATGATCCCCACCGGCAGGATCTGCTTCCAGCGCAGGGGCTGGCGGATGTAGGTGCGGCCGATCAGGTCGAAGCAGGCGTACACGATAAAACTGCACAACGTCAGCGTGCCGGCGATCAGCAAGGTGCGTAGCTTGAAGTCGCCCAAGGTCTGGAACACTTCGCTCCAGTCGATGCGCCGGGCGAGCAGGGTGAACAACACGATCAGCAAGAGGAAGAACGCGACAGTCAGCGGCTTCTTCCAGCGTGTAAAACGCGAGCGGTTGGCTTCAGCGGTCATGGGCCCGACTCTCAAAGGGTTTCAAACGCGGTTTGTGCGCCGGCAGCCAGCCCGTCAACGCCGGGAAATGGCGCATCACATGGAACACCAGGAAACCCACGGTCAAGCGCCAGAGCCACAGGCGCGGCGTGCGGTTTTCCGGCATGGTCTGGCAATGGTGCTTGCTGAGCACTTCGAGGCGTTCGTACAGCTGCTGGTTGAATGCCCGGTCGCGAATCAGCACATTGGCTTCCAGGTTCAGCGACAGGCTCAGCGGGTCCAGGTTGCTGGAACCCACGGTGCTCCAGTCGTCATCCACCAGCGCCACCTTGCCGTGCAGCGGGCGCTGGCAATACTCGTGGATCACCACGCCGTCCTTGAGCAGGTAGTCGTAGAGCATGCGCGCCGCCAGCTTGGCCAGCAGCACATCGGGCTGGCCCTGCATGATCAATTGCACGTGCACGCCCCGCCGCGCGGCGTTGCGGATCTCGCGCAGCAAGCGGTAGCCGGGGAAGAAGTAGGCATTGGCGATCACCGCGCGGCGCTGGGCTTTACTCAGGGCGTGGATATAAGCCTCTTCGATGTCATCGCGGTGCTGCACGTTATCGCGATAAATCAGGCGCACCAGGCCGTCGCCGTCTGCCGAGGTCCACGGTGAGGGGCGCCGGTCGCGGCGTCGCCAGCCGCGGCGGCTGCGTACTTTTCGGCCGCTTTGGGCCAGGGCAAAGTGATGCAGGTCGGCGACCGCCGGGCCGACCACCTGCACCGCGTAATCCTGCTTGGCCTCGGGGCCGTAGTCGCCCAAGTGGTCGGCAGAGAAGTTGATCCCGCCGATAAACCCCACGCGCGCATCCACCACTACGATCTTGCGGTGCAAGCGGCGGAACCAATTGGTGCGAATGCCGAGGGTCTTGGACGCCGGGTCGAACATCTGCACTATCACCCCGGCTTCGGCCAACTCAGCGAGGAAGGCCGGGCTCAGCTCGCCGCAGCCAAACCCGTCAAGGCTGGCGACGACTTTGACGCCGCGCCGTGCCGCATCGACCAGGATGTCCCGTAGCTCATGGCCAACCTTGTCTTCGAACAGGATGAAGGTTTCCAGCAGGATTTCCCGCTGGGCCTGGCGCATGGCGTCGAACACTTTCGGGAAGTAGGCCTCGCCGTTTTCCAGCAACTCGATCTGGTTGCCGCTCTGCCAGCCGTAATCCAGGTCCCGCGCCGAGGCTTCGTCCGGTGGCTGGTCGGTAGCGATATGGGCGACGGCGACTTTTTCCAGTGGGGCACTGTTCATAGCTCGATCTCCACTGACAGGGGCGCGTGGTCTGACAAATGCGACCAGGGGCGGCTGTTCAACACCTGGGGCGCATGCGCCTTCACATTGCGCACATAGATTCGATCCAGGCGCAGCAGGGGCAGGCGCGCGGGGAAGGTGCGCGGTGGTTTGCCATGGGCCTCGGTAAACACTTCGCGCAGGCCGCAATGGCGCAGGTCGGCGCGCAGGCGCCAGTCGTTGAAGTCGCCGGCGACGATCAGCGGTGCATCGGCGGGAATCTGCGCCACGCGCTCGGCGATCAGGCGCAGTTGCTGCTGGCGATGTTTTTCCTGCAAGCCCAGGTGCACGCAAATGGCATGCAGTTCCTTCTCCTGCCCGGGCAAGCGCATCACGCAATGCAGCAGCCCGCGACTTTCATGGCCGCTCTGGGAGATGTCGAGATTGTCGTAGCGCACGATCTGGAACTTCGACAGCAGCGCATTACCGTGATCGCCATCGGGGTACACCGCATTGCGTCCATAGGCGTACTGCGGCCAGATGCTGTCGGCGAGGAACTCGTACTGCGGCATCGCCGGCCAGTTGCTATAGCGCTTGGGGTGGCGTTCGTGGGTGCCGTGGATTTCCTGCAGGAACACGATGTCGGCCGCCACACTGCGTACCGCCTCGCGTAATTCCGGCAGGATGAAGCGCCGGTTGAGGGCGGTGAAGCCCTTGTGGGTATTGACCGTCAGCACGCGAAAACGGGTGATGGTGGTGGTGGGTGTCGGGGGGATCAGTTCCGAGTGAGTCATGCCAATCCCTCAGGTATCAGTCGTCTCCGGGAGGCGTTGCGTGACGCAATCAACCACGCGCGTTGCCGCCTGTAGTGCCCGCCGGAAATGCCGATATGAATCGCCGCCATGTTTGCTCCCGTGGATGTAGGGTCGAGTGACCTCCGTTTTGGGATGACTGCGATATTTGCGCGAAAGTTTCCGTGGGCCTACAGGCGGTACCCATCCCGGAAAGGCGCGCGGGTTGCCAGCGCGAGCAAAGCCATGGGCATGGCTGCAACTCCGATGGGTTTCAATCAGATGTGCAGTGTCTGGGTTCGGCTGGTGCGGAAAAAGGCAGGGAAGGGCATTTGATCTTTGCCTATAGGGCAAAGATGTCGACACAGGGGAACGATCAGGATTCAAACCCGTCAGTTCCTTACAGACCCTTCTGAAGGAGCTCGGAGTTTTGCTGAATCTCAAGACTGCATTACTGCTCGGCGCGCTGTTGTTTTGCACCAGTGGCGCACTGCAAGCTGCGGCCACTGCGCCTGAAGCCGAAGCGCCGGCCAAGCCGGAGTTGCTGGTCGAAGGCGGATTGCTCGGCGCCATCAGCTCCAGCATGGATGATGTGCAGCAGAAGCTCGATCTCAACCAGAACCTGATAGATGCGTGGCGGTTGCGTGCCGACCGGGCCGCGGATGAAGTCGGGCGCCTGGTGAACCAGACGGCGCAGCGTTCGCCGTGGAGCGTGGCCGGGGATTTCCTGTTGCTGTCCGGGGTGTGGATCGGCGCCTTCGCGTTGTTGACGCTGCTTGGGCGTTTTATCCTGCGGCGCCTTGGGCGGCGCACGTTCTTTGAGCAGCGTGGGCGGCTGCGTGCGGTGCTCGGGTATGTGCTGCCCTATACGATTCCCGCGCTGATCTGCCTGCCGCTGACCCTCTACTTCAGCCACTTCCTACCCACCTCGATAGGCCGCGCGCTGGCGCTGTGTTTTGCCTACGCCACCAGTAGCGGCATCTTCTCCACCTCCATGCTGCTGTGCGTCATCGTCATGTTCAACGTCGGCCACAAGCGCCCGGCGGTGCAGATTATTCGCGACTACTGCCCCAAGCCGCTGTTCCTGATTGGCTTTCTCGCCGCCCTCAGCGACGCCCTGACCAGCCCGCAAATCGCCCGTCAGTTGGGCGGCAATATCACCAGCAGTATTGCGGTGTTGACCGGCTTGTTGGCGGCAGTGATTTTCGCTGTGCTGGTGATACGCCTGCGGCGCCCGGTCGCGCATCTGATCCGCAATCGGCCCCTGGCCCAGCGTCTGAAGCATCCCGCGTTGCAGCAGTCGCTACGGGTGTTTTCCGGGCTGTGGTACTGGCCGATCCTGTTGATGGTGTTGGTCTCGGCGATCAACCTGATCGGTGCCGGCGACGACAATCAAAAAGCCCTGCGTTGCGCGCTGTTTACCACGATCCTGCTGATCGGCACGGTATTCCTCAGCACCGTGCTGCAACACCTGTTCAAATCCCGTAGCCAGGTGGCGATCCAGCGCAGCAGCGCCTACAAGGAGCGCTTCCTCAGCCTGTTGCACGCGATCTTGCGCATCATCATGGCCATCGCGTTTATCGAAATCCTCGGGCGTATCTGGGGTGTGTCGCTGTTCGAATTTGCCCAGCGCAACTCGGTGGGGCGCGCCATCAGTGACTCCCTGAGCAGCATCGGCCTGATCCTGCTGATGACCTGGCTGTTCTGGGTGGTGCTCGACACGGCGATCCAGGAAGCCTTGAAACCGCCGCTAAACAAACGCTCCAGCCGCCAGCCCAGTACGCGGGTGAAAACCATCCTGCCCCTGCTGCGCAATGCGGTGAAAATCATATTGGTGGTGATCTGCGCGATCACCACCATGGCTAACCTCGGTATCAACGTCGCGCCGCTGCTGGCGGGGGCCGGGGTGGTGGGGCTGGCGATTGGTTTTGGCTCGCAGCAACTGGTGCAGGATGTGATCACCGGCCTGTTCATCATCATCGAAGACACCCTGTCGATTGGCGATTGGGTGGTGCTCGACTCCGGTCACGCGGGCACTGTCGAGGGCCTGACCATCCGTACTCTGCGCCTGCGCGACGGCAAGGGTTTCGTGCACTCGGTGCCGTTCGGGCAGATCAAGGCGGTCACCAACCAATCGCGGCAATTTGCCTATGCGTTCTTCTCCGTGCAGTTCACCTACGACACCGATGTGGATAAGGCCGTGGAGCTGATCCGCGAAGCCGGGCAGTCGATCCGGGATGACGTGTTCCTCAAGTACAACCTGCAAGGGCCGCTGGAGGTGTTCGGCGTCGACAAGATGGACCTCAACGGCGTGGTGCTCACGGCGCAGTTCCGTACCGTGTCGGGCGGGCAATATGCGGTGAGCCGTGCGTTCAACCAGCGTTTGAAAAAGCTTGTGGATAACTGTGATGAGGTGCACTTCGCGCAAACTTATCCACAGCAGGTTTTGCTGCCGAAGCGTACATCCCAGGTGGATGAGCCGGATGAAGAGGTGCCGGCGTCGGTGGTGTTGACGGAGCAGCCCAGGTCTCAATGAGGGAGGACTGTTCTGGCCTCATCGGGGGCAAGCCCCCTCCCACATTTGATTGTGTTCACAGATCAAGCTGGGGGAGGGGCCTTCAAAGTCACTATGACTCAATGCCTGATCAACTTCTCCAGCACCGCCTGCTGATCCACCTCCAACAACACCTGCTGCTTGCCGGCGACCATCACCGCCGCTGGCAACCCGTCCCGGTACACAAGCCGATTCCCACTCACCGCCGGCACCTTGCTGCCCGGCAACAGCGTGCCCACCAGGTTCAACGGGTCGGCGCCGCACACTGCGATCAAGCTACCGTCATGGGGCCGCCGCCGCACTTCGCGCAGTAACGGGATCGCCTCCGGCAAGGCAAACTGTTCCCCGGCCAAGCCACTGACAAACCGTCCGCCGCGAATCTCACCCCGCGCCTCGAGCCGATGGAACGTGCGCAGCAATTCGCGCCAGCTCGGCAACCAATCCGCCTCGCGCTCCAGCAATCGCCAGAACACCACGCCATAACGCCGCAGCAGGGTCATCGCCACATGTTCCAGCGTCTCGGCGGAGTGCGGTGCGGCCGCTTCCGGCGGGCGCCGAATCAGCGCCCAACGCCCGGCATCGTCCATCCCGCCAACCAATGCGCCGCGCCCACGTCGGCTGCTGCGCGCCTGGCGTTTACTGGCGGGCGTGGTCAGCGCGCGCAGCCCGGCAAAACTGTCGGCATTGACCAGGCCGGCGCCGACCAATTCCTGTAGGGCGCCTTCCAGTTCGCTGCGCAGCAGATGGGCTTCGTGCACCAGTTCGTCGAAAAACAGCGCGCCGTGTTCGCGCAGGGCCAAGTGGACTTTTTGTGCCTTGGGCGACAACGTCGTGCTGTCCGTCTGTTCGGTCAGCCCGCTCCATAGCGGTACCTGGCTGCGCGGCAACAGCACTACCGGGGTGCTGCGCAACGCCATGGCGCCGGGTTTATTGCTCAGGCGTATCCACACCAGCCTGCCGCTGCGGCAGAGGTCATCGAGCCAGGTGGGAGTGTAATCCTTGATCCGCGCACTGAGCAGGTCACTGTCCCAGGCCGAGGCGGCCGCCGCGTAGCCTTCGAACTGCCCGACAATCTGGGGCAACACTGCGCTGCCCTGGCCGCGGGTGCTGTTGGACAGGTGCTGCCAATCGAACAGAAAGCGCATGAAATCCTGCAACGCCACCGGCTCTATTTCCCGGCGCAGGCGCTTGACCGTGTAGCGATGAATCCGCGCGAGCAAGTGCCGTTCGCACCATTGTTCTTCGCCGATGCCGGGACTGAAGTGCCCGCGCAGCACGTAGCCTTCTTGCTCCAGGCGTGCCAGGGCCTGGGCGATGTCGGCCACCGGCAGGCCGAGGGGCGCGGCAATTTCGATCAGCGTCAGCGGGCCGAAGCCAGCCAGGCGCGCGCGCAGCAGTTCCACCAGCGCGTCATCGTGAGTCCAGGGCTCATCGAACCCCGGTAGCAGCGGCAGGTGGTTGGGATAAATCGTCTGCACGCAACTCAAGCGCTCCACGGCCACCCAAAGACCGTTCGACAAACAATAAGCGCGGCCACACTTGGCCAAGGCATGCAGCCACTGCGCCCACTGTGGCGTGACTTCGTGGCTGGCGATGCACGCCAGGCTCATCAACGCCTCATGCATTTCATCCAGGCCCTGGGGCGCCGGCCAGGCTTCTTCGCGCACGCCGTCGATGGCCTGCGCGTCCAGCGCACCGAGGTCGTCGGTGCTTTGCGGGTCGCTCCAGCGCCGGTTGAGTACGGCCTGGGTGCGGCGTTCTTCCAGCGGGGCATCGTCGAGAAAGGTGTAGGGGCGCGCGTTGAGAATTTCGGCGGCCATGGGCGAGGGCGCCGGCAAGTCGCGGCTGATCAACCGCACTTCGCCGCGCTCCATGCGCCGCAACAGGGCCAGCCAGGCGTCGCTGTCCATGGCTTCGTGCAGGCAGTCATCGAGGGTCTGTTCCACCAGCGGATGCTCAGGCACTTCGCGTTCGCCTGCGAGGTTTTCCAGGCAGGCGATCTGGTCGGGAAACACGCAGGCGATCAGGTCTTCGCTTTTCATGCGCTGGATCTGGGGGGCCACCTTGCGCCCCCCGGTATAACGCGGCAACGCCAAGGCCACCCCGGCGTTCCAGCGCCAGCGCACACCGAACAGCGGCGCATCAAGCACGGCCTGGATCAGCAGGTGTTCGGCGCTGTGGCTGTTCAAATAGCGCCAGACGTCGTCCAGCTCGAAACTGTGGCTGGTGGACAGCGACAGCACAATCGCATTCTCGCTGGCCGCCGCTTGCAGTTCGAAGTTGAAGGTGCGGCAAAAACGCTTGCGCAAGGCCAGGCCCCAGGCACGGTTGACGCGGCTGCCGAACGGCGTGTGGATGATCAACTGGGTACCGCCGGACTCGTCGAAAAAGCGCTCCATGATCAACGTGTCCTGGGACGGCAATGCGCTCAGGGCCAGGCGTGTGCGCGCCAGATAATCGAGGATTTGTTCGGCGCTGGCGCGGTTCAGGCCGAGGGTGACGGTCAGCCAGTCGTGTGCACCTTGCAGGTCGCCGGGGGTGGCGCTGAGCAGCGTGTCCAATTGCCCCTGCAAGCGCGCCACCGCGGCGGATAATTCGTTGCTGCGCCCCGGTGCCTCGCCCAGCCAGAACGGAATGCTTGGCGGCTGGCCGTGGGCGTCTTCGACCCGCACCTTGCCGGCCTCGACGCGCAGGATGCGGTAGGACGTATTCCCGAGCTGGAAGATATCCCCAGCGATACTTTCCACCGCGAAGTCTTCGTTGACGCTGCCGATATTCAGGCCCTGGGGTTCGAGCAACACGCTGTAGTCGGCGTTGTCGGGGATGGTGCCGCCGCTGGTCACTGCGGTGAGTCTGGCGCCCCGGCGGCCGCGCAAGGTGCGCGTCAAGGCGTCGCGGTGCAGGTAGGCGCTGCGAATGCCCTGGCGACCGTTGTAGCCCTCGCTGAGCATCTGCAACAGCGCCTGGTAATGGTGGTTATCCAGCGCGGCGTAGGGCGCGGCGCGGTGGATCAGGTCGAGCAGGGCCTGTTCCGACCATTCCTGGGCGCTGACCTCGGCGATGATCTGCTGGGCCAGTACGTCCAGCGGCGCAATCGGGATATGCAAGGTGTCGAGTTCGCCCCGGCGCACGCAGTCGAGCAGCGCGGCGCATTCGATCAGGTCGTCGCGGGTGGTGGCGAACAGGCGCCCCTTGGGTGTGCCGCCAACCTGGTGCCCGGAGCGGCCAACGCGTTGCAGAAACCCGTTGATGGAACCCGGCGAGCCGATCTGGCACACCAGGTCGACATCGCCGATATCAATCCCCAGCTCCAGGGACGCGGTGGCGATCAGTACTTGCAGGGTGCCGGCCTTGAGGCGTTGCTCGGCGTCCAGGCGCAGCTCCTTGGCCAGGCTGCCGTGGTGGGCGGCCACTGCGCTCTTGCCCAGGCGCTCGCTCAAGTGCCGGGCCAGGCGTTCGGCCAGGCGCCGGGTGTTGACGAAAATCAGCGTGGTGCGGTGTTCACGGGCCAGGGCGGCGAGGCGGTCGTAGACCAGCTCCCACACATCGTTGGCCATCACCGCCGACAGTGGCACCGGCGGCACTTCGATATCCAGGTCGCGGGGGCGGGCGTGGCCGATATCGACGATGTCGCACAGGCGCTCGCTGCCCACCAGAAAGCGCGACACGGCCTCGATGGGCTTTTGCGTGGCGGACAGGCCAATGCGGGTCAGCGGCTCGGCGCACAAGCCTTGCAGGCGCTCCAGGCTCAAGGCCAGGTGGCTACCGCGCTTGCCGGCGGCGATGGCGTGGATTTCATCGACAATCACCGTGCGCGTGCTGGCGAGCATCTGCCGGCCGGAGTCCGAGCCCAGCAGCACATACAGCGATTCCGGTGTCGTCACCAGGATATGCGGCGGGCGCTTGCGCATCAGTGCGCGGTCTTTTTGCGGGGTGTCGCCGGTGCGCACGGCGGTGCGGATCGCCAGCGGTGGCAAGCCCAGGCGCTGCAGATGGTCGGTGATCCCGGCCAGCGGATTTTGCAGGTTGATCTGGATATCGTTGGACAGCGCCTTGAGCGGCGACACGTACACCACCAGGGTTTCATCCGGCAACTGCCCGCCGTTGGCCAGGCCTTGGTGCACCAGGTCATCCAGTACGGCCAGGAAGGCGGTCAGCGTCTTGCCGGAACCGGTGGGCGCGGCGATCAGCGTCGAGCGGCGCTGGCGGATTAACGGCCACGCCTCGGCCTGGGCCTGGGTCACCGAGGGAAAAGTACTATGGAACCAGGCGCTGACGGCGGGGTGGAAACCGTTCAATACCGTGTCCGTTGATTCAGGAAGGTTCATAAAACAATCCTACCTCATTGGGGCCGCCGCGCAGCCCAACGCGGGGCAAGCCTGCTCACCGCCGTCCAACAACGTGCAACCCCGCACTTTATAAGTGACGGTTGCGCTACAAACCCGCAAAATGCAACGATTCTGGCAACTACCCACAGCATCGCTCACAAGGCGGCTGACAATAACCATCGTTCCAAACAGACCGGGCCTGCTCAATCTATGCGAATGCGCCTTATGTTACTGGGCGGCGGGAATGCCCTCGGGCAGGCGCTGATTCGCCTCGGTGCAGAGGAAGACATCGGTTTCCTCGCACCCAAACCGCCCCAAGACGGCTGGGATGCCGCAAGCCTCACCCAATTGCTCGACGACACCCGTCCCGATGCGTTGATCAACCTCGCCTACTATTTCGATTGGTTCCAGGCAGAGGCGGTCAGCGAAACCCGCCTGGCGTCCCAGGAGTATGCGATCGAACGTCTGGCCGAACTGTGCCAGCACCACACCATTACCCTGCTGCAACCGTCCAGCTACCGCGTGTTCGATGGCTCCCGCGCCACCGCCTACAGCGAAAAAGACGAACCGGTGCCCCTGGGCCTGCGTGGCCAGGCGTTGTGGCGGATCGAACAAAGCGTGCGCGCCACTTGCCCGCAACACGTACTGCTACGGTTCGGCTGGCTGCTGGACGACAGCGTCGACGGCACCCTCGGGCGTTTTCTGGCCCGTGCGGAGAAAGCGGAGGAATTGCTGATGGCAGACGACCGGCGCGGCAATCCGACCCCGGTGGACGATGCCGCGCGGGTGATCCTTTCGGTGCTCAAGCAACTCGATTGCGCGGCGCCGCTATGGGGCACCTATCACTATGCCGGCCACGAGGCGACGACCCCGTTGGCGCTGGGCCAGGCGATTCTTACCGAAGCGCGTCACTTTCATCCGCTGGCGATCGAATCGCCCACCGCCCAGGCTCATGCGGCGCGGCCGGATGCGGGCGACGAACCGCAACATGCGGTGCTGGCCTGCAAGAAAATCCTGCATACCTTTGGCATCAAGCCACGGGCGTGGCGGGCCGGGTTGCCGGCGTTGCTGGACCGGTTCTACCGCCGCGGCTGACACCACACAAAGCAAAAATGTGGGAGGGGGCTTGCCCCCGATAACACGGTGTCAGTCAACCGATTCATTGACTGATCCACCGCTATCGGGAGCAAGCCCCCTCCCACATTGGTTGTGTGGCGTTTGTTCGATTTCGCTTAGAACTTGTAGCCGATACCGACCATGTAGACCAATGGGTCGACATCGACATCAACCTTGGCGCGAGTGCCTGGGGCCACTCCGTTGTTTTCAACGGTGGCGGTGGTGCTGATGTCGATGTAGCGCACCTGGCCGTTGATCATCCACTTATCGTTGATCATGTAGTCGGCACCAATTTGCGCGGCCCAGCCCCAGGAGTTATCGGCCTTGAAGTTGCTGAAGCCAGCTTGTTGGGCGCCGCTGCTGACGTGTTCGTCATAGATCCAGGTGTAGTTGATACCGGCACCCACATACGGTTGGAACGCCGACTTGCTGTCCAGCGGGTAGTACACAACGCTCAGGGTTGGCGGCAGGTGTTTCAGGGTGCCGAGTTTGCCGTTGGCGGCGCTGAGAGCCGTGTTCTTGAGCTTCACATCATGCTCGAACGGGGTAGCCGCCAGCAGTTCGATACCCCAGTGGCTGGTGAACATATAGGCGAAGTTCAGACCCAGTTGCGTGTCGCTGTCCATGGTCGCCTTGCCGCCCAGGTTGGTACCGGCCAGCGGGCCCTGGTCTACCTTGACACTGCCGCTGTCGGCCTTCGGGTTCACGGTAATTGCACCAGCGCGAACCAGAATGTCGCCCGCTTCGTGAGCGTGGGCTACGGGGGCCGCGAGGGCGAGCGCGAAGAGGGACGCGCCGAGCAGAGACTTGTTGTTCATGGGAGCTCCAAGGGACGTTTAAAAGTTGTACGTCCAATGGTAAAGATCGTTCCGTTCGGACTTTTGACTCAGCTCAATGAAAGGGTGATAAGCGTTATTCCGGCAGTTCGTAGAGGTAAATCTTCTCGGCATCCATCTGGTAGCCGGCGTCCGCCAGCTCACTGGACGACGGCTTGACCTGCATCGCCCCTTCGATCCAGTACGGCTGGTACAGCTCATCGAGCTTCACCCCAACCTCACTTTTCACGTGCACGATCTGGTTCGACGGCGGCGGCGGCACGTGGATGCACGCGCCGAAATACGGCACCAGCAAGAACTCGGTGGTACGGCCTTCCTCGCTGACTTCCAACGGCACGATGTAACCCGGCAGGCGAATATGCTGGCCGTCGAGGCTTTGCACCACCGGCGCATTGGGCAAGTCCTGCTTGGCCGCAGGCGCCGCTTCGACGGACAAGGCATCGGCCATGTTCGACAGGTCGTGCAGCGGTTTCATGTTGGGGATTTCCGGCGGCGCGTCCGGCGGGATCATCTCCTGCCAGGATAGATCCCTGGGCTGATCCTCCGCCCAGGCGGGCACAGCCACCAGCAGTAACAACGCAAACAGAGCGCGACGCATCGAAGCCTTCCTCATAAACGTATGGACAGGCCGTCGGCCAAAGATTGTCGATAGGCACGCCAGGCGGGCACGCTGCCCATCAACAGTGCCGCTGCAAGGATACCGGCCAGTAACGTCCACTCATATTCGCTCGGCCAGGACATCGGCAGGTCCAGGCCGTAATTGGCCTGTAGATATCCGCGCGACGCGGCGATGCATACATACAGCAAACCCACGCCGGCGATCACACCGGACAGCGCCAGGGCGAAGGCTTCGAAGATCAGCAGCGTCGCAATGTGCCAGGGCCGCGCGCCCACCGAACGCAGGATCGCCATTTCGCGCCGGCGTTCGTTGAGGCTGGTGAGGATCGCTGTGAGCATGCCGATCAAACCGGTCAGCACCACGAACAGTGAGATCACGAACAGCGCCTTTTCAGCGGTGCCCATCATGCTCCATAGCTCTTGCAGCGCCACGCCGGGCAGGATCGCCAGCATCGGCTCGCCACGGAATTCGTTGATCTCCCGTTGCAGCGCAAAGGTGGAAATCTTGTTGTTCAGGCCAAGCATAAAGGCGGTGATGGCTTGCGGGGTCAGGTCCATGTTGCGTGCCTGGTCGGCGCTGATGCGGCCTTTGCCCTGGGCCGGCACGCCGTTGTGCCAGTCGATATGGATCGCCTCCATGCCGCCGAGGCTGATATGCAGCGTGCGGTCCACCGGCGTGCCGGTGCGCTTGAGAATACCGACCACGGTGAACGGTTTGTCGTCGTGCTTGACCAGGCTGACCGCTGCCACGCCATGGGCCAGCACCAGTTTGTCGCCCAGCTTGTAGTGCAGTGCATCGGCCACTTCGGCACCTAGCACCACTTCGAACGGGTCGGTGGCGAAGGCACGGCCGCTGGCCAGTTCGAGGTTTTGCTTGCGCCCGTACTGATAGTGCTCGAAGTACGATTCGTTGGTGCCCATCACGCGGTAGCCGCGGTGGGAGTCGCCGAGGGAAATCGGGATCGCCCATTTCACCTGGGGGTTGGCGGCGAAGTGTTCGTAGCTGTCCCAGCGGATGTTATTGGTGGCGTTACCGATGCGGAACACCGAATACAGCAGCAGGTTGACCGAACCGGAGCGCGCGCCGACGATCAGGTCGGTGCCGCTGATGGTGCTGGCGAAACTGTTGCGCGCCTCAACGCGCACGCGCTCCACCGCCAGCAGCAGGCACACCGACAGGGCGATGGCGAAGGCGGTGAGGATCGCGGTAAAGCGACGGTTAGCCAGGCTGGCCATGGCTAGACGAAACAAATACATCTCAAACCTCTGCGGGCGTGGCGGCGCGATTGAGTTCGGCCAGCGACAGGTTGCGATCGAACAACGGCGCCAGGCTCTGGTCATGGCTGACAAACAACAGGCTGGAACCGGCTTCGCGGCATTCGGCGAACAACAGCTGGATGAAGGCTTCGCGGGCGTCGTAGTCGAGGGCCGAGGTGGGCTCGTCGGCGATCACCAGTTCTGGTTGGCCGATCAGTGCGCGGGCGGCGGCGACTCGTTGTTGCTGGCCGATGGACAACGAATCGGCGCGGCGTTCCAGCAGGTCGAGGTCTTTCAGGCCCAGGTGCGCCAGCAAGGTCGCGGCGGCCTGGTCGATGCTGCCGTGACGCTGGATCGCACGTTGCGCGCGCAGCTTGGAAAAGTGGCACGGCAGCTCGACGTTCTCGCGCACCGACAGGAACGGCAGCAGGTTGAACTGCTGGAAGATATAGCCGGTGTGGTCGACGCGAAAGCGATCACGGGCACCGGCCGAAAGGTCGGTCAGCTCCTGCCCGAGCAGGCGGATGCTGCCTCGGCTGGGCTTCTGCACACCGCCCAGCAGGCCGAGCAGGGTGGTCTTGCCACTGCCGCTTGGGCCCTTGAGGAACAGGGTTTCACCCGCTTCCAGGCGGAACGCGGGGATGTCCAGCAACTGGGGGTGACCGGGCCAGTTGAAGCCCAGGTCGGACAGTTCGATGAGCGCTTGAGTCATGGGAAATCAGTATCGCCTGCTAACGAGGTTACGAAAAATGGCGCCGATCGCCTGTGGGGGCGCATTCCAATCAGAACTTCAGGGTAGCTGCCTGCGGCGTCGCTTCAACACCCTGCTGGCCGCTTGGGCCGATCAGTTGTACCTGGATTTTTTGGGTGGCGGGGAAGGTCTTGAACACTTGCGTCAGGTCGAGATTGCTCAGGGCGGTCGGCGTGGCGCAGGTGAACTGGTAGTGGGCGTGGATTTCGCTGTGGTCGTGATGATGCTCATGGGCGCCGTCTTTGGCGTCGTGATCATCGTCATCATCATGGTCCGCTTCCGGCTTGTCGCCGAACAGCGGGCTGTTCAGTTCCTGGGTGCTGATCACGCAGCCAGCGGCCTTGGGCAGGTTGAACAGGGCCAGCGGGTTTTCCAGCTGTTTGCGCGCGGCGGCGACCTTGGCTTTGTCGGCGGCGCTGGTTGCCGCATGTTCGAAGCCCACCAGGTTCATCGCCGGGCTGTCCAGTTCAAGCTCCAGGGCCTGGCCGTCGAGGACTGCGTTGAGGCGGCCAACACCGTGTTCATGAGCACCCAGGCTGCCGTGCTCATGATCGTGGTCGTGTTCATCCGCGGCGTGAGCGACGGCCAGTGGCAACAAGGCGAACGGCAAAGCAAGCATCAGACGGCGCATGACAAGGCTCCAGAACATGAAAGTTTTGTTATGTGATCTTATAACAATATTCGGCAGAGTTTGACCGTCCGCTTGGCGTTGCGCAAGCCGCATGGGAGCATGCTCGTCAGAAAAATGCAGGAGTAAGGACGATGTTGCGAATTCGTGGAACCGTCGGCGACCTGCCGGTGGATTTGACCCTGGAGCTGGATGATGGCGATTGGGCGCGACTCGGCGCGCAGCTACAGGCGACGCCAGTGAACAGCGCGGCGGCCGCACCGGTTGCTCCGGTCAAGCACAATGATGACCTGTGGCAACACGCCCAGGACCTCTTGCGTCATGCCGGGCAGCTCAATGGCCTGGAGCTGCTCGACCAGTTGGAAGGTTTGGCGGGGGATGCCTCGGCGGGCAAGCGTCTGCTGGTGCGCCTGCGCCATAGCGCCAAGGTCAAGGTGAGCAGCGGCGGGGATACGCCGCTCTATACCTGGATTGAGCCCTTGTAGGCGCAAGCTTGCTCGCGAAAGTCGTTAACGATAACGCGGGTATTCTGGATGAACGCGGCGCCCTGGCGTTTTTCGCGAGCAAGCTCGCTCCTACAGAGCGACTAGTACAACGCAGCGAACAACTTGCGACGGTACACGGTCACCAGCGGGTGATCATTGCCCAGTAACTCGAACACCTGCAGCAAGGTCTTGTGCGGCAAGCCTTCGCCATAGCTGCGGTTACGGATGAACAGCTTGAGCAAGCCTTCCAGCGCCGCGTCGTACTGCTGGCGTGCCAGCTGCTGGATGGTCAACTGATAGGCCGCTTCATCGTCCTGCGGGTTTTGCGCCAGGCGGCTTTTCAGGTCGGCGGCATCCGGCAGGTCACCCGCCTGGCGCAGGAAGGTGATCTGCGCCTTGGCCCCGGCGAGGGCGGCCTTGTGATCGTCGCTCTTCACGGCGTCGAGCACGGTCTGGGCTTCGCCCAATTCACCGCGTTCGGCCAGGCAGCGGGCATACAGAATCAGCGCGGCGGCGTTGGTATTGTCCTCGCCCAGCAATGTCACCAATACGGCTTCGGCGTCGCTGATACGGCCCTCGGCAAACAACGCCTGGGCCTGCTCCAGCGGGTCCGCCGCAGCCGGCGGCGGCATCTGCACATGAGGCTCCAACATGGCCCGCACTGCCGACTCTGGCTGTGCCCCGGCAAACCCGTCCACCGGCTGGCCGTCCTTGAACAGCACCACCGTCGGCAGGCTGCGAATACCGAAACGCGCGACGATGTCCTGCTCGGCCTCGCAATCGACCTTGGCCAGCAGCAACTCGCCCTGATAACTCTCGGCAATCTGCGCCAGCAGCGGCATCAACGCCTTGCACGGCGCGCACCACTCGGCCCAGAAGTCCACCAGCACGGGCTTTTCAAAGGAGTTCTGGATCACCGCCTGGTCGAAGTTGGCGGTGGTGACATCGAAGATGTACGGCGTGGGCTCACTCATGGGGCGTCTCGAATAAAGCGGGAATGGCGCAACTATAAGGGCTGGTGAAGGCTACCGGAAGGAGCAGGGTGCTGATGATCAAGCGCAAGCCCTAATGCCAGTCAGTTAAGGAGAAACATTGTGACTGTGGCGAGCGGGCTTGTCCCGCGTTGGGCTGCGCAGCAGCCCTCAAACATAGCCCCGGAGCTGCCTGGCACACTGCAGCGTTCTTATTGGGGCTGCTGCGCAGCCCAACGCGGGACAAGCCCGCTCGCCACAGAAAAAAGTGAGTAGATGCCATTGCGCATAAGGGCTTCGCCGAAGGAAGCCTCACGCTCAAAAAAGTCGGAAATGGCCTGACGATTGGGGGTTATCTTCGCGAATGGTACAGGCTCACCTTGCGAAACTCCCAAGGCTCGGCCAAGTCCGGCAGCGTCAGCGCATCGAGTATCTTCAGCCGCCGATAGGCCGGGTGCTGGAAGTCCCGCACTCGCGAATCCGCCACCAGCGCTTCGCGGCCACGGCTGAGGAAGTGGTCGAGCAAGGGCAGGTTGGCGCGGTCGTACAGCACATCAGCCACCAGGATCAGGTCGAAGCGGTCGGCTTCGGCGAAAAAGTCCGCTGAGTAGCTCAGTTCCACACCATTGAGTTCGGCATTCGCGCGGCAGGACGCTAACGCCAGCGGATCCAGGTCGCAGGCAACCACTTCCAACGCGCCCGCCTTGACCGCCGCAATCCCGGCCACACCGGAGCCGGCGCCGAAATCCAGCACGCGCTTGCCCTTCACCCATTCCGGGTTCGCTGCCAGGTACCGCGCCAGTGCCAGGCCACTGGCCCAGCAAAAACTCCAGTAGGGCGGTTCATGCAGGATGCGCCGGGTTTCTTCGGGGCTGAAGGCGCGGTCCATATTGTCGGCATCGAGCAGCCACAACGACAGCTCGGTGCCCGGCAGGGGGCAGGGCACCAGGTGCGCGTCGCCGATCAGTTCGCTCAGGGCGCGTTGCAGGTCCAGCGGTGGCGTCATGGTGCCTTGACGAGTTGCAGGGGGCCGGTGGTCTGGGTGATCGCCTGGGTGATGCGTACGGCGGGCAGGTGCAGGATCAGCTGGCCGGACTGGCTGGCACGGCCGCGTAACTCAACCCGTGCACCGGCCGGGAACGCTTCGGGGTTGAAGCGCAGGCGGAAGGCCAGGGGCTTGCCGTTGCCACTGAGCACGCTGCTGGCGAGCAGTTGTTGCGGGCGGCTGCGGTCGTCGATCACCAGCAGCGCCAGCTCCACCTCGGCGCCACTGGGCACGTTGGTGAGGGTACCGTTGATTTCCCGTTGATAGGCCGGCAGCGGGCCGACGTCTTCAATGCCTGGGACTTTTTTCTCTTGCTGCGGCGTCGGTTGGGGGGTCGATGGTTTCGGGGCTTCGCTGCTGCAGGCGACCAGAACACTGAACAGGGTGAGTAAAACAAGTGGTCGTAACTGCATGTACGGCTCCAGAAAGGACAAAATCCGTGGCTTAAAAAGTATGAAACATAATAGTCAGCCTATATACCGTAAAGGCTATGGCTTGTCTTGCCACGGGGATGCGCTACCATGGCCCTCCCTTTTTTTGTTGCCTGCCACCATGCACTGTCCCTTCTGCGGTGCCAACGACACCAAGGTCATTGACTCACGTCTGGTCGCCGAGGGCGATCAAGTGCGTCGCCGGCGCGAATGCCTGGCCTGCGGTGAACGTTTCACCACCTTCGAAACCGCCGAACTGGTATTGCCACGTCTGATCAAGTCCGACGGCAGTCGCCAGCCTTTCGATGAAGACAAATTGCGCGCCGGTATGCAGCGCGCCCTGGAAAAACGCCCGGTGAGTGTCGAGCGGCTGGAGGCGGCGCTGGTGCATATCAAGCACAAGCTGCGTGCGACCGGCGAGCGCGAGGTCAAGAGCCTGGTGGTTGGAGAGCTGGTGATGGGCGAGCTGCAAAAGCTCGACGAAGTCGCCTATATCCGTTTCGCCTCGGTGTATCGACGCTTCCAGGACCTCAATGAGTTCCGCGAAGAGATCGACCGCCTGGCCCGTGAGCCGGTCAAGAAATGAACCCACCTTCTGCTGAACAGGCTGTCCTCGACGCTCACTACATGGCCCGCGCCCTCGAATTGGCGCGTAATGGCCTGTACACCACCCATCCCAACCCGCGAGTGGGCTGCGTGATTGTGCGTGATGGGCAGGTCGTCGGCGAAGGCTGGCATGTGCGCACCGGCGAGCCCCATGCCGAAGTGCATGCCTTGCGCGCTGCCGGGGGTAAAGCCCGAGGCGCCACGGCCTATGTGACCCTCGAGCCTTGCAGCCACTATGGCCATACCCCGCCTTGCGCCGACGCACTGGTGAGTGCCGGGCTGGCGCGGGTGGTCGCGGCGATGCAGGACCCTAACCCGGAAGTTGCCGGGCGCGGCATGCAGCGCCTGGCCCAGGCCGGTATCGAGGTCTACAGCGGTGTGCTGGAAGGGGAAGCCCGCGCCCTCAATAAAGGCTTCCTCAAGCGCATGGAGCACGGCCTGCCGTTTGTGCGGGTCAAGCTGGCGATGAGCCTGGATGGCCGCACTGCGATGGCCAGCGGCGAGAGCCAATGGATCACCGGGCCCGCCGCCCGCGCCGCGGTACAGCGCCTGCGCGCCCAGGCCAGTGTGGTGCTGACCGGCGCCGACACGGTATTGGCCGACGGTGCGCGCCTGACCGTGCGCGCCGCCGAATTGGGCCTGGATGACGCCACCACCGCCCTGGCCATGTCACGCCCGCCGTTGCGCGTGCTGATCGACGGCCGCCTGCGGGTGCCGCTCAATGCGCCGTTCTTCAAGGCCGGCCCGGCGCTGGTCATTACCTGCGTCACTGCGGAAAACCAGTTCCCCCGTGGCCCCGAATGCCTGGTGGTGCCCGGCGTCGATGGCCAGGTTGACCTACGCTCGGCGCTGGTGGCGCTGGCGGCCCGTGGCGTCAATGAAGTGCTGGTGGAGGCCGGCCCAAGCCTGGCGGGTGCATTTGCCCAGCAGGGCCTGGTCGACGAATACGTGATTTTCGTCGCCGGCAAGTTCCTCGGCTCCGCCGCCCGGCCTTTGCTGGACTGGCCGCTTGAGAAACTGGCGGATGCCCCCCAACTCAAGATCACTGAAATGCGCGCTGTAGGCGACGACTGGCGAGTCACTGCCATCCCGCTTCCACCCGCGCGCGTATAATTCTGACCGGGCGCTCAAGTGCCCGTACCGTTTTCCAGGAGAAGGCCATGTTCACCGGCATTATCGAATCCATCGGCAGCATCCGTGCCATGACCCCCAAGGGCGGCGATGTGCGCCTGCTGGTTGAAACCGGCAAGCTCGACCTCGGCGACGTCAAATTGGGCGACAGCATCGCGGTCAGCGGCGTGTGCCTGACCGTCATCGAGCTGACGGGCAACGGCTTTGCCGCCGACGTCAGCCGGGAAACCCTGGACTGCACCGCGATGAACGACCTCAAGGCTGGCAGCCCGGTCAACCTGGAAAAAGCCCTGACCCCGACCACCCGCCTGGGCGGCCACCTGGTCAGCGGCCACGTCGACGGTGTCGGCGAAGTGGTATCGCGCAGCGAAAACGCACGCGCCGTGGAATTTCGCATCCGCGCGCCAAAAGAATTGGCCAAGTACATCGCCCACAAAGGCTCGATCACCGTCGACGGCACCAGCCTGACGGTGAACGCCGTGAACGGCGCTGAATTTGAACTGACCATCATTCCCCACACCCTGAGCGAAACCATCATGGCGTCGTACCAGCCGGGTCGCCGGGTGAACCTGGAAGTCGACTTGCTTGCCCGTTACCTGGAGCGCCTGTTGCTGGGCGATAAGGCCGCAGAGCCTGCAACCGGGAACATCACTGAGAGTTTTCTGGCCGCTAACGGCTACCTGAAATCCTGACCAAGGGGGTGCCCTGTGGCGCTCAATAGCATCGAAGAACTGGTTGAAGACATCCGCCAAGGCAAGATGGTCATCCTGATGGATGACGAAGACCGCGAGAACGAAGGCGATATCATCATGGCCGCCGAACTGTGCCAGGCCGAACACATCAACTTCATGGCCAAGCACGCCCGTGGGCTGATCTGCATGCCCATGAGCCGCGAGCGCTGCGAGTTGCTCAAGCTGCCGTTGATGGCGCCGCGCAATGGTTCGGGTTTCGGTACCAAGTTCACCGTGTCGATTGAAGCGACCACCGGCGTCACCACCGGTATTTCCGCCGCCGACCGTGCGCGCACCGTGCAAGCGGCCGCCGCGAAAGACGCCAAGGCCGAAGACATCGTCAGCCCTGGCCACATTTTTCCGCTGATGGCTCAACCGGGCGGCACCCTGGCCCGTGCCGGCCACACCGAAGCCGCGTGCGATCTGGCGCGCATGGCCGGGTTCGAGCCGAGCGGCGTGATCTGCGAAGTGATGAACGACGACGGCACCATGGCCCGCCGCGCCGAGCTCGAGGCGTTTGCCGCCGAACACAACCTCAAGATCGGCACCATCGCCGACCTGATCCACTACCGGATGATCCACGAACGTACCGTTCAGCGGATTGCCGAGCAGCCGCTGGACAGCGAACTGGGCCAATTCAATTTGGTGACCTACCGTGATTCCGTTGAGGGCGATGTGCACATGGCGCTGACCCTGGGCACCATCTGCGCCGAAGAACCGACCTTGGTGCGCGTGCACAACATGGACCCGCTGCGTGACCTGCTGATGGTCAAGCAACCCGGTCGTTGGAGCCTGCGCGCCGCCATGGCTGCGGTTTCCGAGGCCGGCAGCGGTGTGGTATTGCTGCTGGGCAACCCGGTGGATGGCGACGTATTGCTCGCGCATATTCGTGAAACCGCCGAGAACACCCAGGTCAAGACACCGACCACCTACAGCATCGTCGGGGCCGGTTCGCAGATCCTGCGCGACCTCGGCGTACGCAAAATGCGCCTGATGAGCGCACCGATGAAATTTAATGCGATATCCGGTTTCGACCTGGAAGTTGTAGAATACGTGCCCTCCGAATAAAGGCCGGCGATTTTCGCCCCTTGTTCGCGGTTAAATCATCACTGAGGGACGCACTTTTCGCGTCCCGGCTCTTTAAGAGATTTGTCGAATGACCCTGAAGACCATCGAAGGTACCTTCATCGCCCCCAAAGGCCGCTATGCCCTGGTGGTTGGCCGTTTCAACAGCTTCGTGGTTGAAAGCCTGGTAAGCGGTGCCGTGGACGCCCTGGTTCGCCACGGTGTGAGCGAAAGCGACATCACCCTCATCCGCGCCCCTGGCGCCTTCGAAATTCCACTGGTTGCGCAAAAAGTTGCGCAGCAGGGCGAATACGCGGCGATCATCGCCCTGGGCGCGGTCATTCGTGGCGGTACTCCGCACTTCGAATACGTCGCCGGCGAATGCACCAAGGGCCTGGCCCAGGTGTCCATGGAGTTCGGCGTGCCGGTTGCCTTCGGCGTGCTGACCGTGGATTCCATCGAGCAAGCCATCGAGCGTTCCGGCACCAAGGCCGGTAACAAAGGCGCTGAAGCTGCCCTGTCCGCCCTGGAAATGGTCAGCCTGCTGTCGCAGTTGGAGGCCAAGTGATTTCCGACGAGAGCGATCGTTTCAACCCGCGCGACGAGCGTCCTGCGGATGCCGGCAAGCCATCGAAAAGCGAAAAGCGTCGTGCAGCTCGCCAACTCGCTACCCAGGCGCTGTACCAGCGTCACATGGCGGGTACCTCGCTGAATGAAATCGAAGCGCAATTTCGTGTCGACAACGATTTCACCTTCGCCGACCAGAGCTACTTCCACGACATCCTGCATGGTGTCCCGGCCAACCTGACCGAGATCGACACTGCACTGACGCCGTGCCTGGACCTGACCATCGAAGAACTGGACCCGGTTGAACTGGCCGTACTGCGCCTGTCCACCTGGGAACTGCTCAAGCGCGTCGACGTGCCGTACCGCGTGGTGATCAACGAAGGCATCGAACTGGCGAAAGTCTACGGTTCGACCGACGGCCACAAGTTCGTCAACGGTGTGCTCGATAAACTGGCTCCGCGCCTGCGTGAAGCCGAAGTGAAGGAACACAAGCGCTGATCCGCGCTTGAGTTCCCGATGGGCGAGTTTGAGCTGATCCGTAAATACTTCGCCGCCGCGCCCTGTGCGCAGGGCGGCGAAGGCATTGCCCTGGGGATCGGCGACGACTGCGCCCTGCTGGCGCTCCCCGTTGGGGAGCAACTGGCAATCTCTACCGATACCTTAGTGGCCGGCGTGCACTTTGCCGACCCCTGTGATCCGTTCCTGCTCGGCCAGCGCTCGCTGGCCGTGGCGGTGAGTGACCTGGCCGCCATGGGCGCCCATCCCCTTGCGTTTACCCTTGCCCTGACAACGCCGACGGTCGATGCCGATTGGCTGCAACGCTATGCCCAGGGGCTGAACGCCATGGCGCAAAGCTGCGGTGTGGGCCTGGTCGGCGGCGACACCACGCGCGGGCCGCTGAGCCTGACCCTGACCGTGTTTGGCCGGGTGCCGGCCGGGCAGGCGTTGACGCGCAGCGGTGCGCGTCCGGGTGACCTGCTGTGTGTGGGCGGTGAACTGGGCAATGCTGCCGGCGCCTTGCCGTTGGTGCTGGGCCAGCGCAGCGCCGAGGCGGCCATCGCCGATCCACTGCTGGCGCATTACTGGTCGCCGCAACCGCAATTGGCCCTGGGCCTGGCGCTGCGGGGCAAGGCCACATCAGCCATGGATATTTCCGACGGGCTCCTGGCCGATTGCGGGCATATCGCCAAGGCGTCGTCCGTCAGCCTGCTGATCGAGCGCCAGGCGCTGCCTTTGTCCAAGGCCCTGCTCGCGTTTGTGGGGGATGATGCCGCGCGAGTGGCGGCCTTGAGTGGTGGCGATGACTACGTGCTGGTGTTCACTCTGCCACCGACCGAGCTGGCGCCGTTGCTGGCGGGCGGCTGGCCGGTGCATGTGATCGGCCGGGTCGAGGTGGGGCAGGGGGTGACGCTGCTCGACGCGAACGGGCAGGACATCACCCCAGCCGTGCGTGGCTATCAGCACTTTCGCGAGACGCCCTGAACAGGCGTCTCATCCGTCCCAGGCGCCCTGTAGGAGCGAGCTTGCTCGCGAAAAACGTAAGCACAGCGCGTTTATTCAGGCTGCGCGTGTCAGCGTTGACGAGGTTCGCGAGCAAGATCCAGGCGGCCCCTCGTTCCTGCACATAGAACCGATACGAAGGCCAATCGAACCGATTGATCTTTATCAGCGATAATTCAGCTTAAGCGTCTGTAGGAACGTGCTGTTACAATGCCCGCCTCTGTGAAATCTGAAATCAGGAGCACACGGTGCCCGTCGTTTTCGTCGCTGCTTCCAAGCTGCCTACCCCTTTTGCCACATTCACCATGCATGGCTTTCTCGAAGAAGAAACCGGGCGCGAGCACGTTGTGCTCAGCCTGGGTGATATCGCCGATGGCGCGCCGGTACTTGGCCGCGTGCACTCCGAGTGCCTGACTGGCGATGCGCTGTTCAGCCAGCGCTGCGATTGTGGCTCGCAGTTGGAGGCCGCGATGCAAGCCATCGCCCGTGAAGGCCGGGGCGTGCTGCTGTACCTGCGCCAGGAAGGCCGTGGCATTGGCCTGCTGAACAAGATCCGCGCCTACGAGTTGCAGGATGGCGGCGCCGACACCGTCGAAGCCAACGAACGCCTGGGCTTTGCCGCTGACCAGCGGGACTACGGCATCTGCTTGCCGATGCTGGAGCACCTGGGCGTCAAATCCCTGCGCCTGATGACCAACAACCCGCGCAAGGTCAAAGCCTTGACCGAGATGGGCATCACCGTGGCCGAGCGCGTGCCGCTGCACACCGGGCACAACCCGCACAACAAACTCTACCTAGCCACCAAGGCCAGCAAGCTCGACCACATGATGGGCAACGAGCATCAGGGCGAGGTCGACCGCGCGTGACCCGAGGCCAGGTAAAACGGCGACTGTCCTTCAGCTGGTGGCAGTACCTGGCCCTGGCGCTGCTGCCGTTGTTCGTGATCAACCTGGTCTTTGGCCACGCTGAATCCCTGCTGCCGGTGCTGGCCATGCCGTTCTTTATTGCCGGTGTGGCCTCGATGTTTCTCAGCCTGCGTTTTTTCCATGGCTATAAACACGCGCTGATCGCCACCGCCAAAGCCCTCGACACCCCTGAAGAACCCGCGGCCTGGATCACCCTCGCGGCCCGGCGCCGCACGGCGTTGCTGGTGGCTGCCGTGCCGGCCTGGATTGGCGCACTGGCGGTGTTCGTCGGCCTGGAAGCGGTGCCGCTGTTTCTGCTGGCGTTGTCGACTCTGGTGCTGTTTTACCTCTATCGCATCCCGCGTCAGTTGGGATGATGCGTCACTGGCTGGCGCTCCTGCTGCTGGCGTGCTGCGCCCAAGCCCTGGCGGTCGAACGGGTGGTCAGCCTGGCCCCATCCCTGTCTGAAATCGTGGTTGAACTGGGCGCTGCCGACCTTTTGGTGGGCGTACTGGACGGCGGCGATCGGCCAGCCGCGCTGGCGACAGTGCCGTCGGTGGGGCAGTACGGGCAGTTGAATATGGAGCGCCTGCTCAGCCTCAAGCCCGACCTGATCCTGCTGTGGCCCGGCAGCATCAATTCGGCGCAGCGTGACCAATTGCAACGCCTGAGTATCCCGGTGTACGTCGCCGAACCCCATAGCCTTGAACAGTTGACCACCCAGGTGCAGGCCATTGCCGAGCAGTTGGGGCGCGCCGACACCGGTCGACAATTGGCCGCCCAGTTGCGCCAACGCTTGGCTCAGTTGCGCCAGCGCTACCAGCGTGCCGAACCGTTGCGCGTGTTTTACCAAGTGTGGAACCGGCCGCTGTACACCGTGGGCGGCGGGCAGATCATCAGCGATGCGCTCAGCGTGTGCGGCGCGCGCAATGTGTTCGACGATCTGAAGTTGCCCGCGCCGCAGGTCAGCATCGAGTCGGTGTTGCAGCGTAATCCTGAGGTGATCCTGGCGGGCGATCAGCCGCAGCTGGAGGCTTGGAAGGCCTGGCCGCAGGTGGCTGCCGTTGCGCAGGGGCGCTTGTTGTTAGTGCCGGATAAAGGCCTGGAGCGGCCGAGTGGGCAGATGTTGGAGGCGCTGGCGCGGTTGTGCCAGGTGATTGCGCCGAACCTGTGAGGTCGGGCCTCGAATGTTTGCTCAGAGCGCCGGCGTCCAGCTCACCCCAATCCTCCACACCCGACCCTCTTCCCGATAATCCTGGTTGTTCAGGAATGCCGGATCGTTATAGCTGTAGCGCGCCCGCGCGTAAGCCTTGTCCAGCAGGTTATCGACCTTCAGCGACAGCGACACTTCCCGGCTCACCGCCCAACTGCTGCGCAATCCCAACAAGGCATAGCCGCCCAGGCGATGGCGATTGTCTTCATCGTCATAGCTGCTGCTGATCGCCTGCCAGCTCGCGCCGACTCCGAATTGATCGAATTGCCGATCCAGGTCCAGGCTCACGGTGCGCCGTGCACGGCGGGCCAGGGTGTGGCCGGTGTTGCGGTCACGCGGGTCGATGACCGAGACGCCCAGGTTGCCTTGCCAGCCAAACAGTTCCTGTTTGAGTGCGCCCTCAAAGCCGTTGATACGCGCTGCTGCCACGTTCTGCGGCTTGCTGGTGCGGTCGAGAATGATGGCGTCGCTCAAGTCGGTGCGATACAGCGAGGCTTCCAGGCGTGTGCGGTCGCTGAGCTGGCTGCGCCATTGCAACTCGTAACTCTTTGAGGTCTCTGGCTGCAGGTTGGGGTTGCTGTACTGGGTGTCCGGATAATAAAGGTCGTTAAAGGTCGGCGCGCGAAAGCCCTCGCTGTAGCTGAGCAGCACATCATTGTCCGGGTTGATCGGCACGGTGAGGGTGCCGCTCCAACTGTTCTGGGCGCCGAATTGCTGGTTCTGGTCGCGGCGCAGGCCCAACTCGGTGGAAAACCCCTGGCCGTGGAAGCGGTGCTGCACGAAGGCGGCGCGGTTCCAGCGGCTGTTTTCGGTAAAGGAGGTGGAACCGTGGAAGCGGTCTTCGTACCAGTCGCCGCCGAGGATCAGACTGTTCTGGTCATCCAGCGTCAGGTCGTTCTGCCAGTTGACCGAGTCGCGGTAGGTATTGAACACGCTGAAATCCTCGCTGAGGGTATCGCGCTTGGTGTCGCGGTTTTCGCTATGGCCCAGTTCCAGGCGCGACTGCCAGTGCTCATTGAGTTCGGCGTCGACATAACCGCTGGCGCTGCTCACGGCGTAGTCGGTGTAGGGTTTCTGGCCGACGGTCTGCCCGGTGGCGGCGACGTAGCGCCCGAAGCTGTTGTCGTATTCCGACTTGCCGCGGCTGTCCAGGAGATTGAAACCCACCTCCAGCGCCTCACTGAAGGCATGGCTGAGGTTCAGGCTGACGGACTGGTTGCGGTAGGCATCCCGATCGCCATCGCTGGGGAATGACGTGTGCGTCGAATTGATGCCGGCGGTTTCATCCAGGCTCGCGCCCAGGTTGAAGCGTGTGTGTTCATCACCGCCGGATAATCCGAGGCTGCGCTCCCAGGACTGGTGGCTGCCCAAGCCCAGGTTCAAGCGTGGTTGCAGGCCCTGTTCGGCATTGCGCCGGGTAAACACCTGGATCACCCCGCCGATCGCGTCGCTGCCGTAGATCACCGAGCGCGAACCGCGCAGCACTTCCACCCGCTCGATCTGATCGACGTTCAGGTACTGCAGGCCACTGTCGCCGGAGGTGGTATTGGCGATGCGCTGGCCGTCCACCAGCACCAGGCTTTGTGCGGACTTGGTGCCACGCAGGTAAATGCCTGGAAGGCTGCCACGGCCGCCGGTGGGCGCAACTTGCACACCGGGGACGCGGCTGAGCAGGTCGGCCAGGCTGGTGGGTTGCAGGCGGTCGATGTCGTCGCGGGTGAAGACGGTGTTGGCGGCGCTGCTGTCGTTGCGCGCCTGGACCTGGCGGTTGGCGCTGATGACCACGTCGGGGAGTTTCAGCGCATCGTCGCGGGTGTCGGCGAGCAATTCAGGGGAGGGCAGAAGCAGCAGGGGGAGGGCGAGGCGAAGATGTCTCATGGGGCTGTCCATGGCGTTTGAAGGTGACGCAAATCAAATGTGGGAGGGGGCTTGCCCCCGATGGCGTCTTGTCAGTCAGCATCGTAGTTGACTGAACTGCCGCTATCGGGGCAAGCCCCCTCCCACATGTTGAGCCGGTTTCTACAGCCCCAGCAGGGTCATACGCTCGCGCACGGAGGCTTCGATTCCTGCTTCGTCCAACCCGCACTCCGCCAGCATCTGCGCCGGCTTGGCGTGTTCGACGTACATATCCGGCAGGCCCAGGTGCAATACCGACTTGAGGATATTCTCGCGCGCCAGGAACTCGCTGACGGCGGCACCGGCACCGCCCATGATGGCGTTCTCTTCAACCGTCACCAGCAATTCATGGCTGGCGGCGATGTCGCGTACCAGGGCTTCATCCAGCGGCTTGACGAAGCGCATGTCGACCACGGTGGCATCGATCTTCTCGGCGACTTTCAGCGCTTCGGCCAATTGCACGCCAAACACCAGGAAGGCGGCCTTGCTGCCTTGGCGACGCAGGATCCCTTTGCCGATCTCGATAGGCGCCAGGTCTTTCTCGATCACCGCGTTCGGGCCATTGCCTCGCGGGTAACGCACAGCGGCCGGGCCGTTATACAGGTGGCCGGTGCTGAGCATCTTGCGCAGTTCGTTCTCGTCGCTCGGCGTCATCACCAGCATGCCGGGGATGCAACGCAGGTAGGACAGGTCGAAACTGCCGGCGTGGGTCGGGCCGTCTTCGCCGACCAGGCCAGCGCGGTCGATGGCAAACAGCACGTCGAGGTTTTGCACCGCCACGTCATGCACCAACTGGTCATAACCGCGTTGCAGGAAGGTGGAATAGATCGCCACCACTGGCTTGGCGCCTTCACAGGCCATGCCGGCGGCGAAGGTCACGGCGTGTTGTTCGGCAATCGCGACGTCGAAGTAACGCAGCGGGAAACGCTCGCTGAAGGCCACCAGGTCGGAGCCTTCCTTCATCGCCGGGGTAATCCCTACCAGGCGCGGGTCGGCAGCGGCCATGTCGCACAGCCATTCGCCGAACACCCCGGAATACTTCGGCCCACTGGCCTTTTTCGGTGCGGCGGCGGGGGCGTCCAGGGGTTCGAGCTTGGTGATGGCGTGGTAGCCAATCGGGTCGACTTCGGCCGGGGCGAAGCCTTTGCCCTTCTTGGTAACGATATGCAGGAATTGCGGGCCCTTGAGGTCACGCATGTTGCGCAACGTGGCGATCAGGGTCGGCAGGTCGTGGCCGTCGATCGGGCCGATGTAGTTCCAGCCCAGTTCCTCGAACAGCGTGCCGGGCACCAGCATGCCCTTGGCATATTCCTCGGTACGCCGCGCGATTTCCCACGCGCCGGGCAGGCGTGACAGCACTTTCTTGCTGCCTTCGCGCATGCTCGCGTAGGTACGGCTGGAGAGAATCTTGGCCAGGTAATTGGACAAGCCACCGACATTGCGCGAGATCGACATGTCGTTGTCGTTGAGGATCACCAACATATTGGCATCCACTTCCGGCGCGTGGTTGAGCGCCTCGAAGGCCATGCCGGCGGTCAGTGCACCATCACCAATCACGGCAATCGCCTTGCGATCGCTGCCTTGCAGGCGGGCGGCAATCGCCATGCCCAGCGCTGCACTGATGGAGGTGCTCGAGTGGCCGACACCAAAGGTGTCGTACTCGCTCTCGGAACGACGCGGGAAGGCAGCAATGCCGTCCTTCTGGCGCAGGGTGCTCATGCGCTCGCGGCGGCCCGTGAGGATCTTATGCGGATACGCCTGGTGACCCACGTCCCACACCAGCCGGTCGTCCGGGGTGTCGAACACGTAATGCAGCGCGATGGTCAGCTCGATGACGCCCAGGCCTGCACCGAAATGCCCACCGGTCTGGCCGACCGTGTAGAGCAATTCCAGGCGCAACTCATCGGCCAGGGTTTCCAGCTCGGCTTCACCCAGACGACGCAGGCCGTCCGGCGTGGCAGCACGGTCGAGCAGGGGCGTGGACGGGCGTTTGCGGGGAATCTCTTGAAACGTCGTGGGCATCAGGCGAATCGTTATAGGTATAGAAGAGGCGGCAGTTTACCTCAAGCATCGCAAACTGCCCACGCAGAGCGCCGAACTTGGCTGATATGCGGCTGCAATGGCCGCAGTTATCAGTGCCGACGTTCGACGATATACCGCGCCAGGTGCCGCAGCGGCTCGGCTGCCGCGTCGAAAGGTCGCAGGGCGGCCAGGGCCTGGTCGCGTAGCTCGATGGCATACGCCTTGGCAGCTTCAAGCCCGAGCAATGCAGGATAAGTCGGTTTGTCCCGTGCGATATCCGCACCCTGGCGTTTGCCCAGGGTGGCGGTATCACTTTCCACGTCGAGAATGTCGTCCTGTACCTGGAACGCCAGGCCGATGGCCCGGGAATAGGTTTGCAAGGCCGCCAACTGCGGCGCTTCGGCCCGGCCACTGGCCAGGGCACCGAGGTGCACGGCAGCTTCTATCAATGCGCCGGTCTTGTGGCGATGCATATGTTCGAGGGCTTGCTGATCCAGCTTGAGGCTGACCGACCCCATGTCGATCGCCTGCCCGCCGACCATGCCGGCCGGGCCCGCAGCCAGGGCTAACGCGGTCACCATACGCAGGCGGATCTCGGCATTGACGCTGCTCAGCGCCGGGTCCAGCAAGGCGCTGAACGCCAGGCTCTGCAAACCGTCGCCGGCCAGGATCGCATAGGCTTCATCAAAGGCTTTATGGGTGGTGGGTTGGCCACGACGCAGATCGTCGTCGTCCATCGCCGGCAAATCGTCATGCACCAGGGAATACGCGTGAATCAACTCAACCGCACACGCCGCGCCATTCGCCTCTTCGGCCGGTGCGCCCAAGGCTTCACAGGCCGCATACGCCAGCAACGGGCGCACACGCTTGCCGCCATTCATCACGCTGTAGCGCATGGCTTCATAGAGACGCTTCATTTCCGGGCTTGGCGCAACAAACAAGGGCTCCAGCGCCGCATTCACCCGGGCTTGGCTGCTGGCCTGATACGCGTCGATCATTCCGGCTGTTCCGCATCGAAAGGTTCTTCGGCCAACTCCCCGTCGCGCTCCAGCAACACCTGGACCTTCTGCTCCGCCTGCGCCAACGCGCTCTGGCAGTCACGGGTCAGGCAGATGCCTTGCTCAAACGCCGTCAGCGAGTCCTCCAGCGACAACTCGCCGTTCTCCAGACGCTCGACCAATGTTTGCAGGTCGGCGAGGGATTGTTCGAAATCGAGTGCAACTTTTTTGCGGGCCATGGCGGCTATTCCGGTAGACGGTAAACCGGCGCGACACTAGCAGACATGGGGGATGGGGGCAAATGAGAGGGGCGTCACTCGCCTGCTGTATTGACCCGATAACGCGTGCTGCGGCCGCCTCCCGGGAGACGAACCAAACAGTTTTTTTCCAACAGATCGGCCAGGTGTCGCGTCGCCGTCGCCTTGGATACCTTTGCCACCGCCTGGTACTGCGCAGCGCTGATGCCGTGTTCGAAGCCCTTCTCACCACCGTCGAGCAGGCGATTGAGGACCTTGATCTGTTCAGCCGACAAAGGGAGGTCGCGGTGTTGCTGCCAGAACCGACTCTTTTCCAGCACTCGGTCAATCCGCGCCATGGCCTGCTGCACGCTGCGTAACAGGGTTTTAAGGAACCACTCCAGCCAGTCCGTGATATCCAATGAGGCCTTCTGGCTGGATTCCAGCGCGTTGTAGTAGCCGGTGCGGTCTTCGCCTAAGCCGGCTATCAGTGGTGGTGGCGCTGACGCCAGCCACCGCTCAACACAAAGTGTGAGAAGGTCACGAACTGCTCGGCCACTGGGGGCTGTACCGCATCTTTGCGATCACTGAATGACTCGCAGGCCTAAGCTTCCAGGCTATGGCCCTGGCCCTGCAGCGCCAGGCCAGCCAGGATGCCAACTGCACCAACGGCGAAACTGGCCAAGCTCAGGCTGAACACTCCGGAAACGATCAACAGGAAGCCGATGATAAACAGCGGCACGGCGATCAAGTGCAGCGCCAGGTTGGTCGGGTGCTGATGGTTTTGAGGGTAGTTGCGCCATTGCCAGGCGGGGAGATTGGGATGACGTTTGCCCATGATGGTGAATCCTCTGTCCGTTGAAACAACATGGGGAGAGTTTCGGTGGAGGTGGGCGGGGGAGCGAATTGGCATTGGCTATGGAGGCCATAGGGGGCACGTATTCAGAAGTTGTGACTGTCTAGAAAAAATAATCATCTGGCCCATTTATGTAAACATTTGGGTCCACAAGTGAAATGGATTTAGCTTTGAATTCAATTAAAAAGTTCTTATTAGTCGCCTGAAAATAAAACTGATTATTTTCCTTGGTGATTTTGACAAAAAATACCTCCCGAACAGGAATGTTTTGTATTTTTAGGCTGTGAATGCCATAACAGTCTATCCCCATCCTGCAGGTGTTGTAGCCTTGCCTTCCCATTTTTTTTGGCAATATGTCAGGAAAGTCAGGTATGTCGAATCCTAGTCCCACAGAAGGTCGATCGTTTTCTATTTGTAAAGAAAAAAGAGCAATTCGCCAATTTCTACAGGTTCGTTAAAGATTTTTTCAAAGAATATATTTTGATCCGGTTCGTTCCAGTATTTCATCGTTTACTCCTGAAAATTGTAATGTTCCTTGGCTTCGGGTAACGGGGACGGATTTATTTAATGGAGCAGTGAATCGAATGTTCAGGTTATAAATAGTTCTGTCCCCTTTCTGCTAGTTGGTTTTGTAGTCTTCCCTCTGGTGCTAGATATTTAGGATGCTATTTGATGGCGTCGCGTAGTGTTGGGGAGTGTTTCAGATTGTTGAGTAGTTGTTCAAATTTGAATTTTTGGTCTGGAGAGGTTGTTGCGTTTTTGGTCATATCTTTTCAACGCTATATCCGTCTGAAGTCACTGTAAAAATAACCTCTTTTCTGATGGTTTCCTTGAAGCAGTAAGTCTTTGTATTTTGCAGAGGGGTAGTGCATTTTGCCTCTTGCGAGAGGGTAAGATCTTCTTCTTTATGAAGGCCGTTTGTTTCGATTCCAATCGCGCTAATACCTTTGAATTCTATGGGGTTGTGGAAGGTGATTAGTAAAAATTCATCTTGCTGGTTGGTAAAAACCATCAGTAATTCGTTACGCTTACACGTTACTTGTTGAATGGTTCCCTTCGAGATGTCAGGTACTTCTGTTTCAGGTTCTTTTTTATTCAAGGGTTGATCGGGTTTCCAAAATTTCAAGTCGGAAAAATGTCTCTCTATATCATCCATTTCGTCATCGCCGAGAGAATCATCAAAGTGTTGAGAAATTATCGTGCGTACCTTTGCCAACCTCTGGGTAACGGCACAGTCATCGATAAAGTCAGTGGTTGCTTTGCGGTATTCTTCCAGGGCACCAGGTTTTTCAGCATAAAAGCTGCCCATTTTGCGTAGGGATATTAGTATGTATTAAATTTCTTTAAGGGCATCAAGTGCCTCTTTGCCGCTGAGTACTATTTTTTGATTTTGCTCTAGCATTATTTTTTTCTCGTAAATGTAGGGTTGTTTAATGTTAGGTTGCCTTTTACGGTTAGCTCCATGGTGCTGTATCTGTGGGGAATTGGGACGTGGGGGGAATTGGGACGGATTTATTTGATCGAAAACAGCGAGTCGGATCTTTAGTCTATAAATAGTTCTGTCCCCTTTCTGCTGTTGCTTCCTTCCTGCCTCCTTTCTGCTTCGTCGATGCGGGTCATGCGCGTAATGTCTTCGCTGTACTCGCCGCCGATGACAACGATATTTTTATCCATCGTATTTTTTAGTGCTGTATTAATTGAGATTGTGCACGGAGAAGTAGCTTGCCTAGTGTATCAATTGATTGCGTGGTGAGAGTTGGAGTAGGTGAGTCCCAGTCATAGTCTTTGACGACCTTTATTTGGAAGTGGCCTTTTGCATCGAATGAAGGAAACCAACCTACGTCAAGTAAGAAGCCGTCCGGATACTCCACCTGAAGCATATCCTCCTTCAAGTTGTGTACTTGATCCTCAATCGCAGAATCCTCCAGCAAAGAAAGCTCATCATAGGTGATGTTACCTTGTATGAAGCCTAACGAGATCATTTGGTTAATCTCCTGAATTCTTGCTCCGAAATAGGGTGGGTTGAAACTTTAGCTTATAAATAGTTCTGTCCCCTTCCTGGTCCCTTTCTGGTCATAAATGTCATATCTCTTGTGTGCTATAGCTACCAGCAACTACGAGAAGAATTGTTTCTCCGCTATTGCTCGATGTAAAGCAGTAAGTTATTCCAGTTTCATCAGGCTCCAGTCTAGTTGCTTCTTGCGAAAGCCATGTGTTTTCTTCTTCGTACATGTCGCATATTTCGGTGCCGACAGCGCCTAAGCCTTGAAAGGCAACTAGATCGTTGAAGGTTATCTTCCATTGTTTTTCCTGCCAGTCTGTAAACTCCATTATCAATGTATTGCGGTTGCAAATCAGTTTTTCAATTGTTCCATCTGCCACAGGGAATTTGTTCATATCAGCTTCCTGGATGTTTTTCACCCGGTAAAAATCCGGATCCGTGCCCTTTTTTGTAATTATGTGGGAGGACCTTCATTACTAGATTGTTTTTTTCAGCCTGTCTCCAACTGAAATCGTTGGGCTTTAGCTCTATATGATAGTGCTCGCCGTGATGTCTCGGTACGAATATACCCTCATCTCCCGGATGGCTCTCAAATCTTATCCGGGTATTACTGTTAGGTCTCCACTCCATTCGCTGAGTGTCATGCTTTGTCGTAGATACTTTTGGCGTTACTCCTAGCACTTCTGTTAAATCATTTGGGTCCCTTGGGAAATGAGAATGGGCAGTTGGTAGGGTTGGCTGTCCATCATTGTGTTGTGGTACAGGCTCGTCAACACTCGACGATGGTTTACATTCGTTATTCCCTGGACATGTACTCAGTCCCAGTGGATCCACCCATCCCGTAGGATTGGGCGCGTACAAGTACGCGTTGATCCCACCCGCCAACTTCACCGGATCCGGTGTCAGGTAACGACCAACATCCGGATTGTAGTAGCGATGGCGGTTGTAATGCAGCCCGCTTTCCTGATCGAAGTACTGACCCTGAAAACGCAGTGGGTTGTCGACTGTTCCGATGTCGAGTCGGGTGATTTCGCCGTAGGCGCGGTAGTGGGCGGACCAGACGATTTCGCCCTCGGGATTGGTGAGTTCCTGGGGTGTGCCGAGGTGGTCGAGTTGGTAGTGGTAGGGCTTCGTTTCTTTTGGGCCGAAGCCTTCCAGTAGCGCCAGTGGGCGGAAGCTGTCCGGTTCGTAGAGATAGCTGCGATGCTTTTCGGCGTGGTGCTCGGCGATGAGTTTGTCGCCTTGCCAGAAAAACTCCGTGGTTATGCGATCCACGGTCTTGCTGATGCGCCGCCCAAACGGGTCATAGCGATAGCTCGCGGTTTGGCCGTCGGGTTGGGTAATGCCTATCAGCCGGTGCTGGCAGTCGTAGCGGTATTCGGTAATCAGCGCGTGCCCACGGCCACGCCGTTCGCGGATCAGGTTGCCGAAGGCGTCGTAGTCGTAATGGCGGTCACCCTGGATCATCAGGCGGTTGCCGGCGACGATGTCGGGGCCGGGGCGGTCTTGCATGAGCAGGTTGCCGGCCGGGTCGTGGGCGAAGCGTTCGTGCGGGTCCTGTGAGTGGTCGACGCGGGTGAGGCGGGCGAGGGGGTCGTAGTGGTAGTGGTGTTCGCCTTTGCGGCTGTCGACTAAACGGGTGAGGTTGCCGGTTTTGTCGTAGTCGTAGTGGCGCTGGTAAAGGGGGGTGTCCTGTTGCGCGACGGTGTGGGCGTGCAGGCGGTGTTGTTCGTCGTAGTGGTAGTGGCTGAGGAGCTGGCCCTGTTGGCGTTGGTGTTCTTGGCCGGCCTTGAAAAGATGAGAGGTCAGCAGTGCGCCATTTAACTCGACGGTGGCGAGGTGGCCGCCTTTGCTGTGGTTGAACACCACGCGGTTGTTGTCGGGCAGGCGCAGGTTTTGAAGTTGACCGCAGGCATCGTAGCCATAGCGCAAGGTGCCCCAGCCTTGGTGTTCGGCGGTGAGACGGTTTTGTGGGTCGTATTCGTAGGCTAACGCCCAGTGGCCGTCGTCGACGCTAAGGAGGTTGCCCTGGCGGTCGTAGGTATATTCAACAAGGTTGCCGTCGGGCAGGGTTTTTCGTACGAGGCGACCGGCGTGGTCTCGCTCATAACGAGTAACGAGCTGACTGCCATCGTCGCCGTGTTCGGTCTTTTCCTGCAGGTTGCCGTTGAGGTCGTAGGCATAAACCGTACGCTGCCCATCAAACCCGACTTCCTGCTGGATCAGGCCGTTGGGGTGGTAGTCGAGCCGGTAGGTCTCGCCAACCTCGTTTTCGATCTCGGTCAGCAGTAGCCGGGCGTTGTCGTAGCGGTAGTGGACCTGGGTGCCATCGGCATTGATACGGCGGCTGATCAGGTGCAAGCCGTCGGCGTATTCGTAGCGGGTGACGCGCCCGAGTTCATCGCGTTCGGCGGTGATTTTTCCGTAGGGGTTGTAGCTGTATTCGCGCGTAGCGCCGTCCGGTTGAGTTAGCTTGACCAGGCGCCCGGCGGCATCCCATTGGTACTGGGTCAGCGCGCCATGCTCATCCTCGCGGGCAATCTGTCGACCCAAGTCGTCATAGCGATAGCGCCGCACACCGCCATTGGGCAGCGTCTGCTCCAGCAGTTGCCCGCGCTCATTCCACACCAGCCGTTGGCAGCTGTGATCCGGGTGCCAAACCCCCACCAGTTGTCCGTATTGGTCGTAGCTGTAGTCGGTGACATGGCCGTCGGGATCGGTCTTACGCGTAATGTCGCCTTGGTCATTGCGCTCGTACTTCCACAGCGCCTGACCCCGGCGCACCACGCGTACGAAGCCATTGTCATGCTCGTAGGACGTCGGCTCGTCATCCCCCGGAAACAGCGCGACCAAGCGCCCGGCTTCGTCGTACTGATACGCCGTCACCGCCCCCAGCGGATCTTGCTCAACCGTCAGCCGACCTTTGTCATCATAGGATTTGAAGTGCTGCGCACCGTCCGGATCAATCCGCTGCACCAGCCGCGCCCGGTGGTCATGGACATACACTTCCTGGCTGCCATCGGCGCTGTGCACCGTGACGCGCCCGTCCTCGCCCCAGACATAGCGCGTGTCCATCTGCGAAAAACTGGCCCAATGCCGGACACATCGCGCCGCCTTGCCAGACCGTTCCCACGCCCAAAAGAAACTCGCCCCACCGGCCAAGCCACGCTCAAGAATCACGTGCTGCTCGTCGTACCGATACACCTCGCTTTCGCCGACGGCATTGGTCGCGCAAACCAGTCGGCCGGCATCGTCATAGGCGTAGGCAACAACGTGCTGCTCCGTCACCCAGACGTAGGGTTCATGCCCCGTGGCGCGCTGAACCTGGTAGTCCACCGCCACAATGCGGCCCCGTTCATAGCGCAAAAACAGCGACCGGCCCGCGCCGTTATCCAACCGTTCGATGCGCCCCAATACGTCGCGGAAAATTCGCAGGCGGTTGTCATACGCGTCACTGATCGAGACCAATACACCGTCGCGAAAGTGATAAAACCGCGCCGCCTGGGCCAGCACCAGTTCATCCGGCGAAGCGCCCAGATAGATCGCCGCTTCAGCCAGGCTGTTGGTGATCGCGGGGCGAGCCGCGGTGGGCAGTGGAAACTCAGTCGTGCGGTTTTCATGGTCAATCCAGACGACCGAATCGCCCACCACGGAAAGCCTGTGCGCCAGCGAATGACTCCAGCCAAACCCCAACCCGCAATCCACTTCCACCGCACTGGTGCGGTACAACCGGGTCCACTCGAACGGCAAGATCCCGTCCAGCGTGCCATCGGTGAGGGTGAGCAGCTCCTCGCCGGTAACCATCGACACCGGGCAGCCGTTGGTGACGGTCTTGTCCGAAGACGCGGCAGCATCCCCCGCAGGGTTTTTCCCCGAAAGAGGCTCATCATCCACGTGCTCTCTTTGCTTCAGCACCGTGTTCTGCCGCGCCCGCCAGCGCATCTGCAGCGTGCCTTGCTTCACGCCGCCGACCGCGCCGCGAACCGCCACCGCTTTGTAGCGATCCACCGCCTGCATGAACTTCGTCAGAATCGCCAGCACGCCCTGAACAAAACCCACCGCCGCCTTAACCATCTGCGCGCCATACCTGGCCAGCCGCAGGCTCAAATACGCCACAGCCGCCGCCGGCAATGCGATGGTCAGCACCGCACCCATCACCAGGTCGATCAGCAGCGACACCACAAACCCAGCCGCCACTTGCGCAATCTCACTGGGCGGCAATGCGTCCAACCAGATCATCGCCGTGCGCACCAGCAGGAACAGCGCCGCTTCATCACTGGCGAGCAACATCGCCTGTTCCATGACCTTGGGGGCGCTGGCGGCCAAATCCGCCAGCTTGGCCGCTTCGGCGCCAAGCTGTTCGACGTACTTCAACGGGTCTTCAAGAATTGCCTGCACCAGCTGGATGCTGTCCCACACCTCGCGAATCGCCGCCCAACTGCCAGCCAATATCCCGCTGCCAATCGCGCTGGCCGTCGACTGTTGCCAATGCGGCTTGAACCCTTCCCACTGCGACCGCAGCCATTGCTCCAGGTCTGCGGTCAACCCGGCGTAGGACACAAACAACGCGTCCACCTGTTGGGCCGACACGCCGCCTTGCACCCGTACCTGGTAGCGCGCGCCCGCGACGCATGGGTGCGAGCCTTTACCCTGTTCATCGAGCATGACCACGGTAGAACTGCCGTCATCCAGGCCGATCACCTCAACCGGGATATCGCCGATCGGCACGTCATACACCGACTCGAACTTGCTTTCGATCTGCAACATACCGCCCGCCGGGCAGCGGGCCACGGTGGAGAAGTCGGTATCGGAAAGGCTCACGGAACGTTGCGAATTCCCCGCGCGCAACACCCGATCCATCCCCAGCAACGACGGTAAATCAGCGGCGTGGCTCACCGAATCCAGCGCGCGCGAATACCAGGCCCCCAGTTGCTGGCGATACGTCACCAGGCTCTGATGGAAGCTATCCAGCTCATGTTCGATATGGGCAATGTGGGAAGCGTTGGTCATCCGTGACGTCTCGGCAGAAGGCAAGGCGTCGGAGTCTGCCGCAGCGAAAAGCGGCTGGATGAACGGTTTTGAAAATCAGAATGGGCTTACGTGGGCAGCGAAAAAATCGCGTCAGTTCACCTTCAAAGGCTACTTCAAATAGCGATGCTGCTCATTGACGAACAGTGTCCATGCGCCTCTTTCAGTTGGCTCTCAAACTCAAGCAAGCCGGCCTGTACGCTCTGTAACTTGGCGATTTGTGCGGCCAACTCGCGTTTCTTGCTGGCGATGGCCCGGTCTGCCCGCTCCCAAGGCAACGCGTCGCCTTGGGAACCGCGCAAAATTTCCTGCAACTCCTTGAGCTTGAAACCCAACTGCTGCGCACACTTGATAAACATCAGCAGCTCAACGCTCTGCTCTGAATAGACCCGGTATTGGCCCCGGCGCTGCGGCGTCGGCAGCAGGCCAATCGCTTCATAGTGCCGAATCGCCTTGATGGTCGTGCCCGACAATTGCGCGGCTTTGCCGATGTACATGAAAACTCCCTTTTCCCGCTAGTACGCTGGCTCGTGTCAGCCACTTGGCTCGCTGCCCCGGCGTAGAACCCAGCACCGCTCCCAGCAGTAACGTTTTGAGCGGCTTGATCCCGCAAAACGCCAATGTAGTGCTGCGCATCTGATGCACGCCCGGCATGCGATAGAACCAGCGGTAATACCACGGCAGCGTATCCAGGGTCACTAGCAAGTGTGCGGTGCGGCCGTGTAGCAGCTTGTCAGGAAACAGCTTGCCCTCACGGTATTTGAAGGCAAAGCCAGGTAGGAAAATGCGGTCGATAAAGCCCTTTAACAGCGCCGGGATGCCGCCCCACCAAATCGGAAAGACGAACGTCAGATGAGTGGCCCAGAGGATGTCGGATTGGGCGCTGAGCAGGTCGGGTTCCAAGGGCTGGATTTCGCTGTAGCCGTTGTGAAGGATCGGGTCGAAAACCAGATCACCCAGGCGTAGGACGCGCACCTCATGGCCGGCGATCTTTGCCGAGTGGCTGTAGGTGTCTGCCAGGGCCGAACAGAAGCTGGTGGTTGAAGGATGGCCAAGGATGACCAGGATGCGTTGAGCCATGGGGCGTGACCTGAAAGGTGGGGCTTTCAGGGTAGGGTGTGCTGTATAGGGGAGAGTCAAGGGGGGCAACTGCTGGCACAAAACAGCGAAAGCCTGCTTTTCAGGGCAGGCTTATCGCAACCGTCGGCTTACTTACTTCTGATGGGCCGTCAGCGCCGCATAACCATTCATCAAGTTGCGATAGTTAGGGATACGCTGGGACAACAAATTCCCCAGGCCTTCGATATCGTTGCGCCAGTCGCGATGCAGCTCACACGCCACCGAGAACCAGTTCATCATCTGCGCACCCGCTTGGGTCATCCGGCTCCACGCTGCCTGCTGCACCGTGGTGTTGAAGGTCCCCGACGCATCGGTAACCACAAACACATCAAACCCTTCCGCCAGTGCCGACAAGGTCGGGAACGCTACGCATACATCCGTTACCACGCCGGCAATGATGATCTGCTTACGTCCGGTAGCCTTGATCGCCTTGACGAAGTCTTCGTTGTCCCAGGCATTGATCTGGCCTGGGCGAGCGATGTACGGCGCGTCCGGGAACATCTCTTTCAGCTCGGGGACCAGCGGGCCGTTGGGGCCTTGCTCGAAGCTGGTGGTGAGGATGGTCGGCAGGTTGAAGAACTTGGCCAGGTCCGCCAGGGCCAGCACGTTGTTCTTGAACTCGTTGGGCGAGAAGTCCTGCACCAGGGAGATCAGGCCGGTTTGGTGGTCGACCAGCAGAACTACGGCGTCGTCTTTGTTCAAGCGGTTGTAGGTTGCAGTGCTCATGGTTGAATCCTTTTTTGTTTAGGTTGGTTGGGCGTTGCGTTCAACATGGGCACAGATTAATGGGTGGGTGCTGGGGGATAAATCGGCTGGAATGGGTAATACCGTCAACTCAAAAGCGACAATTCATGAGTTGTCAGTAGGACTGATCCTTTTAGTGGTCGGAAAAGTAAGTCAAAAAATCTCACGCGTGAGCTATTGAGCGTGGCAAAAAATGCCTGTAGATTTTCTCACGCGTGAGTTTTTCACAGCGAGGTCAGTACCATGGAACGCCGCTCTCCATCGAGTCCGTCTAAAGGGCCCGATACCGATTCAACGAGCCTTCAGGGAGAGCGCTTGAAGCCGTCCGCCAAAAAGCCATCGAGCTTTTACATGAAGCAGATGCGTGCAGGCCTGGCGGCCGCCGGCTACGTGAAACACGAGACTTGGGTGCTTCCCGAAAACCGAAGCTTGCTCAAGCAGATGGAGAAACAGCTTCGCCAGCCGATTCTGGCTGGCTCATTCATGTCGGAGAATTACATGAGCGCAGGTACCAACTGGAATATCGATCGCCTCTACACCGCTCTTCAGGCCCTGGACGACGTGGTGTCCAAGGACATTACGCTTTCTCTCGTCCAAGGCTCCGAGTCCAGTATCAAGCTGGAAATGAACGACTTCGGTGGCTTACCGATTTACATCGCGGTGGTGGGCGAGCAGATCATCGTTGACACCGTTCTAGTCGATGTCGAATCCATCAACGATGTCACGAAATTCAATGACGCGGTGTTGCGCAGCCGGGAAATGTTCCCGCTGTCCTCGATCGGTATCGAGTCCATGCCTAACGGGCAAGTTGTCTACAACATGTTCGGTGCGTTGAGTTCCGACTCCAGCCTGACAAACATCGTCACCGAGGTGAAAACCCTGGTCGACAACGTGCAGCGCGCCAGCGAAGCCTTCGAACGTTTCTTCAATTAAGTATTCGGGAGTATCCAATGACTCAGTCCATCTGGAGCAAATTGTTCACCGCGCTGCGTGGCGGTGCCAATGAAGTCGGCGAATCGATCGTCGACCAACAGGCCCTGCGCATCCTCGATCAGGAAATTCGCGACGCCGACACCGCGCTGGCCAACGCCAAGCGTGAACTGGTCAGCATCATGGCCAAGCACAAATTGGCGACTGATCGCGTCAACGAGTACGACGCCAAGATCAAGGACCTGGAGTCCAAGGCGGTGGCTGCCCTGCAGGCCAATCGTGAAGACCTCGCCCTGGAAGTGGCCGAAGCCATCTCGACCCTGACCAACGAGCGGGATGTGGAGCACAAGCAAGCCACCGAGTTCGGTGGCTATGCCGAAAGCATGCGCAAGGACATCACCAAGGCCGAAAGCCGGATCAAAAGCCTGCGCCAGCAAGTGGATATGGCCAAGGCTCGCGAAAGCGTACAGAAGGCCCAGGTCAGCGCCTCCATCGCCAGCGGCGGTGCCAACGGCAAGCTGGAAACCGCCGTCGGTACGCTGAATCGTTTGCAGGCCAAGCAACAGCAGCGCGCCGCTGAACTGCAAGCCCAGGATGAACTGGCGGATGCATCGACCGGGACCGACTTGGAGCGCAAGCTGCGCGAAGCCGGCATCACGCCGAACGAAGGCAGCGCCAATGCGATTCTGGAGCGTCTGAAGCAAAAGTCGGCGGAGTAAGCAGCGTCGCCGCAGGGAGGGCAGTGTCTGCCCTTCTTTTTTACGTCGAGGTCAGGATGGATGCCCTGAAGGGTTTCAAGACAATCGCAGGCTTGGCCTTCTTCATGGTCGCGCTGCAACTGCTCAATGTGGCGACCGGTTACAGCCTCATGGCGTTCGGCCTGATCCCGAGAACGCTGCAGGGGCTGCCCGGCATCCTCACCTCACCGTTTTTGCACGGGTCGTTTGCCCACCTGAGCGCCAACCTGGTTGCCTTTTTGATCCTGGGCACCCTGGTGATCATCGAAGGGCTCAATCGGTTCGTTACCGTCAGCGCGATCATTATCCTGCTGGGCGGTTCACTGCTCTGGTTGTTCGGTTTTGCGGGCATACACGTGGGGGCCAGCGGCTGGGTCTTCGGGTTATGGGCCTACCTGTTATCGCGCGCCTGGTTCCACCGGAGCTGGAGCAACCTGATAACGGCCGGTGTCGTAGCGGTACTGTATGGCGGCCTGATCCTTGGCTTCCTGCCGCGTCAGGGTGTTTCCTTCGAAGGGCATCTGTTTGGTGCATTCGCCGGATTTATTGCAGCCAAGGTACTTCTCTCCAAACCACGCAGCAGGTTTAATGCCGGCTGAACGCACTTGAGCATCCAGACGTCGAGGCGATGGCGTGATCAGGAATCAAGTACCCAGGGAGTCAGGGACGGAATGTCGATTTTTCTTTTGCTGCGCATGTACGCCTCCTCCCTCTTTCACCGTTTCGGCTGGGCAGGCCTGGTCGTTGCCTTGGGTGTTCACCTGAGCACGGCTTATCTGGGCCTGGTGTACCTGGGCGAACAGCACCTCACCGCTCCGGCCACGTTTGTTTACTTCTATCTCGCCACCACGCTGACCGTCGGCTATGGCGATCTTGCGCCACAGACCTCGGCGGGGCGCGTGTTCGTAGCGACCTGGGTCATGCTCGGCGGCATTGCGCTGCTGACGGCAGCCATCGGCAAAACCACCAGCACTGTCATCGATGCATGGAGAAAAGGCATGAAGGGCAAAGGCGATTTCACCGGCAAGGTCGGCCATACCGTGCTCATCGGCTGGGAGGGCGCGTCCAGTGAGCGGGTCATCGAGTTATTGCTTCAAGACGAAACCTCGAACGACAACCTGATCGTCATCTGCGATTGCACCCTCGAAGAAAACCCGATGCCGGGCAAAGCGGCGTTCATCCGTGGTGAGAGCCTGTCCTCCACAGCGTTGTTGCTGCGTGCCGGTGTGCCCGGCGCCGAGCGTGTGTTGGTGCGAACCCCGTCTGACGATTTGACGCTGGCCACCGTGCTGGCGGTGAATCAACTGAGTCCGGTCGGGCATGTCGTCGCCCACTTCAATGAAAGTGAAATTGCCGCACTGGCCAGTTCCTACGCCCCCAGCCTGGAATGCACGTCAAGCATGGCCATCGAAATGTTGGTGCGCGCCTCCCAGGATCCGGGCTCGTCGGTGGTCATCAATGAGTTGCTGTGCGTGGGGCAGGGCGCCACCCAATACCTGATGAGATTGCCCGAGGCGTTTGAAGCAACGTTCGGCGATCTGTACACCCAAATGAAAGAGCGCCACAACGCCACCCTCATCGGCTATCGCGCCAAAGGTGCCCAGCAACCCTCGATCAACCCGCCCAGCGCTACGCGCGTTGAAGGCGGCGAACTCTTCTACATCGCCTCCACCCGCCTCAAGGAAATTTCCAATGGGATGGTTTAAACAGTTGATGGGGCTTGAGGCCCCGCAAGCGACTACACAATCGAAAGGCGCCGCCGCCGAACCGCTGCCGACCAGCGGGCCTCTGGGCCTGGCACCGGGCAAAGGCGTGATATTCGATGCGACCCTGAAGTTGTTGCTCGACGGGAAAACCACAGTGGTTATCCCCGGCTCCCAGGAAATCTGGAGTAACGGCACCGTGGACCTCGGGCAGTCGACCTGGCTGTCGCGCTATTACATGAACGACGAAGACTACTGGTTGCAGGTGCACACCACGGGCGATATCGCCGGGCAGGTCGAGTCGGTGATCCTGTTCAACTACCTGAGTTACGTCACCCTCAGCAGCGAGGCTGAATTGCGTCGGCTGGCGGGGCCGCAGAGTCTGATCGGGTTGCCGACCTACACCCACAATGGCGTCGAGTACACGCGCGTGTGGGGCAGCGAGGACGGCCAGACAGAATTGGTGGCCATGAGCGAGCACGTGATAAACCCCGAGGACTCCTACAGTGTCGAGCACCGCTCGATGCTATATGCCCGTGACACAGGCCTGACCGATCGACGGGAGTTTCTGTTGTTCTCTGTCGAAGAAGACGCTGAAGGCACCGTCAGCCTGAGCACGTCGCTGGGCATTTCGCTGTACACAACCGACTTGAATGCGCTCTAAAAAAGGAAGAAGTCCATGCTAGAAGCTCTCTCCATCTCCCTGAACAAAGCCGCCGTCGTCGGCTTTGTCACCTACATTCTGGGGGCGGCGGTGCTGTTCGCGCTGTTCCAGTTCATCTACACCCGCGTTACCCCGCACAAGGAGTTCGAGCTGATCCGGGCGGGCAACGTTTCCGCGGCAGTCGCCCTGGGCGGCGCCATCGTCGGTTTCGCCATTCCAGCCAGCAACGTGATTGCCTACTCGATCAGCATCCTCGACTTCGTCGTCTGGGCGGTGATCGCCGCCGTCGTCCAACTGTTGGCGTTTCTGCTGACCAGCCTCGTGCTCAAAGGCACTTCCGAGCGCATCAAGAGAGGCGAGCTCGCTGCGGGCATCTACGTGGCCGCCGTGGCCATCAGCGTGGGCATGTTGAATGCCGCGTGCATGACGCCTACCCAGAACTGATTGCGCACGGAGCTCCCGATGAAACGAAGCAAGTACGTCCAGCTTTCGCTGGCAGCGTCGGTCGCCATGGCGATATCCGGTTGTGGACCGACGGAAAAAACCTACGATTTGCAGAAAAAGTACAACTTCCAGTCGGTTCAGCAGTGTGCCGATGAAAAGCTTCCAGTGGACGTCTGCTCGGACGCCTACATGACCGCCATGGCCGAGCATCGCCGCATTGCCCCGGTATACGCCAGCCAGGCCGATTGCGATGCCGACTTTGTCGCGGGCTGGTGCCAGCTGGACTCCAATGGCCAGTTCATTCCCAAGCTGGGCGGTTTCGAACTGACCGCCGAAGGCCAGGTGACACAATCCCAGGTAGACGCTGCCCAGGCCCAGGTTCCCGGCTCGCAGGCCAGCAGCGGCGGCTCCGGCTTCTCCACCAGCAGCCTGCTGACCGGTCTGCTGATCGGCAACATGCTGAGCAGCAATCGCAACAGCTACCGCTCCGAGCCGGTGTATCGCTATCGCGATGATCGCGGCGACTACGGCTCCTCGACGCTCAATCAGCGGGTCTCGAATGGGGCGACGTTTGGCCGCTCGAATCAGGCCAGGTACGGCAGCAGCAATTACACCAACACGCTGCGCTCTTCCAGCCAGTCGAGCTCCGTGGCGTCGGCCACCTCCCGTGGCGGCTTCGGCAGCAAGGCCAGCGCACGCAGCGGCTGGGGCGGCGGCGGGTCGAGCAGTTAAGGAGCCGGGCCATGAAGAAAATCCATTGCGCAGAACGTGATGACTGGAAACAGACGGCTGAAAACCTTGGCTTTCTGTTCCATACCATCGACGACGAACCCTACTGGGACGAGAGCGCGTATTACCAGTTCACGCTCAAGCAAATCGAGAACGACCTCGAAGACCCGACCACCGAGATCCATGACATGTGCATGGACCTCGTGGCCCGCGTGGTCCAGAGCGAAGAGCTGCTCGAGCGCCTGAGCATTCCCGCGCCCTTCTTCGACATGATCAAAACCTCATGGCTCGAAGGCCACCCGCACCTGTACGGGCGCATGGACTTCTCCTACAACGGCACCGGGCCCGCCAAGCTGCTGGAACTCAACTACGACACACCGACCAGCCTCTACGAGGCCGCGGCATTCCAGTGGGGCTGGCTGGAGCAATGCATCGAACGCGGCTTGCTGCCCAAGCATGCCGACCAGTTCAACAGCATCGACACCAAACTCCACCAGGCTTTCGCTCAACTGCAGGTCAACCAGCCGTTCTACTTCGCCTCCATGAAAGACTCGGTCGAAGACAAAGGCACCACCGACTACCTGCGCCTGGTCGCAGAAAAAGTCGGCATCGAATCGCGCCACATCGACATCGAAGACATCGGCCTGACCGCAGAAGGTCGCTTCGTTGACCTTGAAGATCGCTGGATTCCCCACCTGTTCAAACTGCACGCCTGGGAATTCATCTTCCACGAACCCTTCGGCGCTGCGATCGCCGAGAGTGACACGCAGTTCTTCGAACCCGCCTGGAAGGCCATCCTCTCCAACAAAGGCGTCTTGCCGCTGCTGTGGGAATTCAACAAAGGCCACCCAAATTTGCTCGCGGCCCACCTGGATACCGACCCAGGTAAAGCCGTGCCAAAGGGCTGGGTGCGCAAGCCGTTCTTCTCGCGGGAAGGGGCCAACATCGAGCTGCAAACTGCTGACGGACTGATCGTGAAAGAAGACGGCCCCTACACGGACGCGCCGTTTATCCTTCAGGAATTCGCACCGCTACCGCGGTTTGGGGACAGCTATACGTTGATTGGGTCCTGGGTGATTGGGGACCAGGCGGCGGGGATTGGGGTGCGGGAGGATAATAGTTTGATTACCAAGGATTCGAGCCGGTTTTTGCCGCATTTGATATTGGATTGAGGCTGGAGCTTACAGGGCCAGCAGGGCTGATCTCTTTCATTGGCAGGACGCTTCCGAGAGAATCCCCCACCGCATTGCGCCAGCGAAATTCCGTGACTAGGCTGCGATCCGTCACTGCCTATTCAGTGATCGTGTTTAGTCGCCCGGATTTGATTGGTGCATAAGCAACGATAAGGGTGATCGCGTCCGCTTAAAAATACGCGGACACCATCGCCCTTAAAGCTGGAGTTCGGAAGGTGAGTTCGCCGGACGCTTACAGATGGGTTTTAGTCATTGGGGCGTACGCTCACTAGGTCGTCCAATTAAAGGCGAGGCCACTCTTATGAGCGCCTTTCTCATTCCGTCAGTGTAAGCACGTGCGCGGAACGTGTCGCTTTTTTTAGATTTTTGCGACATGTTTCGGACTTGTGTCGCTGTCAACGACATGTTGAGCATCGACCAGCTAGCAACATGCTCCGAGGCGTCGGAAAAGTAAGCGCCGTCTAGTCCGCTATCTGAGTTCAAGCGAACGCTAGCTTGCTCCAGCCTAAAGCCGCTCGTGCGGAAATGGACGAGCTTGAGGGCGTTAAATTGGTGGAATCTGGCTGGGAAAAAGTTTAAAGGCCAGATCAATACTCTACGAAGTAATCGCTACCCAGCTGCTTTACTTCGTAAACCTGTTTCACGTTGCAGCCCAGGTTGTTTTCGACCATCAGCCGTGCCAACTCAAAGGCATCGATCAGCACCACTTTTATATCCAGGCTTATGGTTGCTTCACGGGCACCGCTTGAGAAGTCTGAAGTGGTAATGAAACACTCCTTGTTGGTGGCGGATCGGGTTCTTGGGGCATACAGCCTAGATAATGCTGCTGAGAGGCATATGAGGCGATAATCTGCCCGCGTTGGCTATTCAATCGCCCAACAGCTGTTGGACAATTTGGATTTGTGATTCTTGTGGGCATTAAAAAGCCGGCTTGTGGCCGGCTTCTCGGGGACCGCCTCAGCTTGTTTTTGACAAACCTCACCAGCCTTCAAATCGCTCAGCCAACATTGCGTCTGGCTGAATAGTAGGGGCATCCGCGGGAACGTCTCCGCTTCGCCAGGCAAGGTGGATAGCCTAAGACCACCCCCTGCCAAATGTGCGGCGCATGATACCCACATTCACTTCAAATGCCCACCTCCGGATCCGATTTAGAGCCTTCCCAGCCCAGCAGGTGTTCATCCAGTGGCACCGGTGGGCGGCGGTTGTTGAGGGTGGACCACCAGAATACCCAGCCCACGACCTGGAAGTTTTGTTCGAAGCGTTCCTCGTAGGTGAGGTGTTCGTCCGGGTGCTCGTTGGCGTTGTGGCTGCGCATGCGCAGGCCGCCGCCCGGGCGGTTGTAGAGGTATTTGATGCGCAGCATGCCGTCGTGTTCGACGGCGTAGATTTCGCCGTCGATGATTTGGGTGCGGCCGCGGTCGATGGCGAGGGTGGCGCCTTGTTGGATGATGTCGATCATGCTGTTGTCGACCATATAGGCGCCTACCGCGCGGTCGGGGTTGACGGTGAGGGTTTCGAGGGTGTGCAGGGAGACGCGGATGCGCTCGGTGGAGGTGAATGACGGGTGGAGGGGGATCTCCACGTCGATTTTTTCCGGGGGGCAGGCTGGGCCTGTGAGGTATTTGCCGCTCTCTTCGCGGAAGGGGAGTGCTTTCCTTGCAGTGGGGCCGTCCAGCAGGAAGTTGGCCGGCGGATGTTTGGGGCCCAGGCCGGCGTGTAGCCAGCGGCTGGAGACGCACAGCAGCTCTGCGATCTCGTTGAGTCGGCCCATGGGGACGCCGCGTTTGAACCAGTTGTTCACGTGTTGAGGCGTGACGCCGCGGTTCTTGGCGAAGTCGGAGGCGGAAAGATTAACTTCCCGTAATAGCGCTTTTAAGCGATCACCTGATGTATTCATAAACGCAGAGTTTACTGGCCGGAAAAACAGATCAAATAAACCATGCGTTGAATCGCGCGAGTAGGATTTTGCTTAGTTGTGGCTTTATCTTTCGGACTTGCTGGTTAGTTGAACGCTGCGAGTTAAACATTGAACTTGGCGTTTAATTTTCCCCACAAAAAAGCCCCGAATAATCGGGGCTTTTTTAATTGCCGGGGCAATGAGGAGCGGGTATCAGCCTTTGTAGGCCGCGACCGACTTCATGATCTCGGCACGGGCGGCGTCTGCGTTGCCCCAACCGTCGATCTTCACCCATTTGCCTTTTTCGAGGTCTTTGTAGTTCTCGAAGAAGTGTTTGATCTGTTCCAGCAGCAGTGGGGGCAGGTCGGTGTATTCCTTCACGTCGACGTACAGCTGGGACAGCTTGTCGTGTGGCACTGCGATCACTTTGGCATCGCCGCCGCCGTCGTCAGTCATGTTCAGGATGCCGACTGGGCGTGCGCGGATGACCGAACCTGGGGTAACCGGGTAAGGGGTTACAACCAGCACGTCGAGGGGGTCGCCGTCGTCAGCCAGGGTGTTGGGGATGAAACCGTAGTTGGCCGGGTAGAACATCGGGGTGGCCATGAAACGGTCAACGAACAGGCAGTCGCTGTCTTTGTCGATTTCGTATTTGATCGGCGCGTGGTTGGCCGGAATTTCGATGGCGACGTAGATGTCGTTCGGCAGGTCTTTGCCAGCCGGAATCTTGCTGTAGCTCATTGGGCGTTGCCCCCGTAGTTGGCCATGGAACATGGCCGGATTGGCCTAAAAGTGGCGGCGATTATAGGCATATTCTGACGCCGATGCCATGCGCCAGACGTCGTACGGTCATTCGCCTTGTGGCTGATAACGCGGGTCGCTGGCTTGCAGTTGGTTCAGGCGGGCCAGGGGATCCTGGCGATAAAAGCGGCTCAGTTGCGCATACACCTGTGGATAACTTTCCGTCAGTAAATCCGGCGCGCTGAAAAAATATTCGCTGGTGACGGCAAAGAATTCCGCCGGGTTTTCGGCGGCGTAAGGGTCGATGGCCGTCTCGGCGTCGGGGTTGGCATCGAGTTGGCGGTTGAGGTCGTCAAACGCGCTTTGCATCACGCTGGCCCACTCCTGCACGCGCATGTCGTGGTGCAACGGCGGCAGGCCGTTGGCATCGCCATTGAGCATGTCGAGTTTGTGCGCCAGTTCGTGGATAACCAGGTTGTAGCCTTCCCAGTTGCCGCTGGCCAGCACGCCGGGCCAGGCGAGGATCACCGGACCCTGCTGCCAGGCTTCGCCGCTGTGTTCGCCGTCCCACTCATGCTCGACACCGCTGGCGTCGCGATGGCGTTGCGGGCTGAGGAAGTCGTCTGGGTACAGCACGATTTCGTGGAAGCCCTGGTACCAGTCGAGGTCGCCGAGGTTCATCAAGGGCAGTTGCGCCTGGGCAGCGAGCAGCAGACGTTGTTCCTGATGCAGGTCGACGCCGGGCAGGGCGGTGAGGTGTTTTTCGGCGAGGAATACCACGCAGGCTTCGCGCAGCCACTGGTCCTGTTCGGCGCTGAGGCCGTCGAGGAAGGTCAGGTGGTGGCGCACCCGATGCCAGGTGTCATCGGCAATCGGGTGCTTGGCCAGCAGGCGCCGGCGACGCCAGGCGCTGAGGGACCACATGGCCGGTCAGTGCGGCTTGGCTTCGGAGGAGGTGCGACCACCAAAGCGGCTGCGGACTACACCAATGATCATCGGCACCAGCGACAGCAGAATGATGAACACCACCAGCAACGACAGGTTTTTCTTGATGAACGGTACGTTGCCGAAGAAGTAGCCCAGCGTCACCAGGCCGCCGACCCAGAAGACGGTGCCCAGCACGCTGAAACCGAAGAAACGCGGGTAGGGCATTTTCGCGATACCGGCGACGAACGGTGCAAAGGTCCGCAGGATTGGCAGGAAGCGCGCCAGGGTCACGGTTTTGCCGCCGTGCTTGTCGTAGAAGTCGTGGGTTTTTTGCAGGTAGTCGCGACGGAAGATTTTCGAGTTCGGGTTGCTGAACAGGCGTTCCCCGGCCGTTCGCCCGATCACGTAGTTGGTGCTGTCACCGAGGATCGCCGCCAGCATCAACAGGCCGCCGAGCAATACCGGGTCCATGCCACCGCCCGCTGCGACGGCGCCGGCGATAAACAGCAACGAATCACCCGGCAGGAACGGCATGACCACCAGGCCGGTTTCGCAAAAGATGACGAGGAACAGAATGGCGTAGATCCACGGACCGTAATTGGTAACCAGCAGGTCGAGGTAGACGTCGAGATGCAGGATAAGGTCTAGCGGGTTGAAATCCATGGATGGCACCTGTGTGGACGGCCCGGCTCGGCAGGCCTGTGCGGAAGCTCGGGTAATAAGGCTACAAGTGGATGTAGTGTTTCTTACAACCCTGAAAGGTCCGCATTATACGGATTGAGAGGTGAAAAGCGTGTTGGTTTTGTAGCGGGGGATGTCGCGATGCACGGTCCACAGATCGCCAGAAATGCATTGTGGGAGCGAGTTTCCTCGCGAAAGCATTCGGTCAGTTATAAATAGTCTGACTGAAAAGCCGCTATCGGGGCAGGCCCCCTCCCACAAGGTGTCAGGGCGTCAGTCTTCGCTGATCGGCAGGGTGTAGTTCTTGAACTCGGTGTCCTCGCGAAACCCGATCGACTCATAGGTCTTCTGCGCCACTTGATTGTTACTGCTGGTCGACACCCGCAGCCGCACCGCATGAGTCTCCTTGGCCATCTTCTTCGCTGTACGTATCAGGTTATCCGCCACCAGTTGCCGACGCGCGTCTTCGGCCACATAGATGTCGTTGAGTATCCACACGCGTTTGAGCGACAACGACGAAAAGCTTGGGTACAGCTGACAGAACCCCAGCAGCCGCTTGTCGTCATCGTCGGCCAGGGCCAGGTAGATCACCGACTCCTTGCGGCGCAGGCGCTTTTCCAGGAAGGCCCGCGACGAATCCGGGAACGGCAGCGCCCCGTAGAACTCGCGGTATTTGACGAACAAGGGGGTCAACAGGTCCAGGTGTTCCAGGGTCGCTTGAGTGATCCGCATGCCAGGCCTCAACTTCCAAAGGGTATGACCACGCGAGCGGCCGTGACTCGATGCTGCCTAAAGACGCAAAAAAGCGCAATCGTGCCGCGATCAGTCCAACGGCGGGCTGAGCAAGAAGTTGCCTTTCATCAGGTCCGGGTCGTCGGACTCAATGGTCTGCACCTGCGCCTCATCCTTGAGGTTGACCCCCGACAACTGCCGGCGACACGCCTCTCGCATCAAGTACAGCAGGCGGTGGGCCGCCATGCCATAACTCAAGCCTTCCAAGCGCACGTTGGAGATGCAGTTGCGGTAGGCATCGGTCAGGCCGACCTTGGGGTTGTAGGTGAAATACAGCCCCAGGCTGTCCGGCGAACTGAGTCCCGGCCGTTCGCCGATCAGGATCACCACCATCTTGGCCCCCAGCAATTGCCCGATCTCATCCGCCACCGCCACGCGGCCCTGTTCCACCAGGATCACTGGCGACAAGGACCACCCCTCGGCGTGAGTCTGTTCCTCCATGCGTGCGAGAAACGGCAAGGTGTGTTTATGCACGGCCAGCGCCGACAGGCCATCGGCCACCACCACCGCCAGGTCCACACCGCCAGGATTGGCCGCCGCATAGTCGCGCAGGCTCTGGGCCGATTCATCACTCAAGCGCCGCCCCAGGTCGGGGCGTTGCAGGTAGCTATGCCGATCGACGGCCGCACTGTGCAGCAACAGGCTGTCACGCCCGCGTTCGGCCAGTTGGCTGCTGAGGCCCCCATGGTCGAAGGGCAGGTGCACTGCGTCCCGCGCCTGGGCATGGGCGAACTGGAAGTCCAACTGTGCGCTGGTCGGGATGCTCGTGCCGGTACGGCCCAGGGCAATGCGCGCCGGGGTCAGGCGGCGTAGCTCCAGCCACGGGTTTTCAGGAAGGTCGAGTTGCACGGGTGGCTCCTTCATCCCAATTGCGCCAAGGCGTGGCGAAATGCCGGGGGCAGGCTGTTGCCGAAGCGCACCTTGCCGTCGGCTTGCGTGAAGATGCCCATCTTCGCCAGCCACTGTTCAAATTCCGGTGCCGGCTTTAAACCCAGGGTTTGGCGGGCGTACAAGGCGTCATGGAATGAGGTGGTCTGGTAGTTGAGCATGATGTCGTCGGAGCCGGGGATGCCCATGATGAAGTTGATGCCGGCCACGCCGAGCAGGGTCAACAGGGTGTCCATGTCGTCTTGGTCGGCTTCGGCGTGGTTGGTGTAGCAGATGTCGCAACCCATCGGCACCCCCAGCAGCTTGCCGCAGAAGTGGTCTTCAAGGCCCGCGCGAATGATCTGCTTGCCGTTGTACAGGTACTCGGGGCCGATAAAGCCAACCACGGTATTCACCAGGAACGGCTTGAAGTGGCGGGCCACCGCATAGGCGCGGGTTTCGCAGGTTTGCTGGTCGACGCCAAAGTGCGCATTGGCCGACAAGGCGCTGCCCTGGCCGGTTTCGAAATACATCAGGTTCTGGCCCAGGGTGCCACGGTTCAGGCTCAAACCCGCCTCGTAGCCTTCCTGCAACACACTCAGGCTGATGCCGAAACTGGCGTTGGCCGCCTCGGTACCGGCAATTGATTGGAATACCAGGTCCAGCGGCACGCCACGGTTGATGGCTTCGATGGAGGTGGTGACGTGAGTCAGCACGCAGGCCTGGGTGGGAATGTCGTAGCGCTGGATGATCGCGTCGAGCATTTCCAGCATGGCGCAGATCGAGGCGATGCTGTCGGTGGCCGGGTTGATACCGATCATGGCGTCGCCGTTGCCGTAGAGCAGGCCGTCGAGAATGCTGGCCGCGATACCGGCCGGTTCATCCGTGGGGTGGTTGGGTTGCAGGCGGGTCGATAAGCGCCCGCGCAGGCCCATGGTGCCGCGAAACTGGGTGACCACGCGGATCTTCTGCGCCACCAGCACCAGGTCTTGCACGCGCATGATCTTGGAGACGGCGGCGGCCATTTCGGGTGTCAGCCCTGGCGCCAATGCGCGTAGGGATTGTTCATCGGCCGCATCGCTGAGCAGCCAGTCGCGCAGGCCGCCGACGGTCAGGTGGCTGACCGGGGCAAACGCCTGTTTATCATGGGTGTCGATGATCAGTCGGGTGACTTCATCGCTTTCATAGGGGATCAGCGCCTCTTGCAGAAAGTGCGTCAGCGGGATATTGGCCAAGGCCATTTGCGCCGCCACCCGCTCGCCGTCGTTCTGCGCGGCGACGCCGGCGAGAAAGTCCCCGGAGCGTGCGGGGCTGGCCTTGGCCATCACGTCCTTGAGGCTGTCGAAGCGGTAGGTTTGTGCACCCACCGCGTGGGAAAAGCTTGCCATACAGTGTCTCCTTGACGACGCGGGCAGGAACCCGCGTCGAGGTTTACGGCAGTTAGTGCAGGGTGGCCTCTGCGGCCTGGATCGCCGCGAATTCCTCTTCCGGCGTGCCCGCTACCAAGTGATGCCGGCTGTAGAAAGCAAAGTAAGCAATTAATACTCCATAGATGATCGCGGCGCCAATCACCACCCTTGGATCCACCAGAAAGCCCGCAACGACGGCCACACAGGCCAGTACCAGGGCGACACCGGACGTGAAGATGCCGCCCGGCGTGCGGTACGGACGGTCCATTTTGGGGCGACGGATGCGCAGCGTGATGTGCGCGGCCATCATTAGCACGTAGGAAATGGTCGCGCCGAACACCGCCACCAGGATCAACAAGTCACCCTGGCCGGTCAGCGACAGGCCAAAACCGATAATGCCGGGGATCACCAGCGCCAGGACCGGCGCCTTGCTCTTGTTGGTCTGGGACAGTTTGCGCGGCAGGTAGCCGGCGCGGGACAAGGCGAAGATCTGCCGCGAATAGGCGTAGATAATCGAGAAAAAGCTGGCGATCAAGCCGGCCAGGCCGACCAGGTTGACGAAGCTGCCCATCCAGGTCGAGCCGCCATAGGACAACGCCAGCGCTTCCACCAACGGGTTGCCGGACTTGACCAGCGCATAGGTGCCGGCGCCGCCCGGTGCGATCACCAGGATCAGCAGGGCAAAACTGGTCAGCACCACAATGGCGCCGATCAGGCCGCGGGGCAGGTCCCGTTTGGGGTTCTTGGTTTCTTCAGCGGCCAGGGGCACGCCCTCGACGGCAAGGAAAAACCAGATCGCATAAGGGATCGCCGCCCACACGCCGACATAGCCGAAGGGCAGGAAGGTGCTGGCGCCCTTGGCCTCGGTCACCGGGATATCCAGCAGGTTGGCGACATTGACGTGCGGCACCATCGACACCAGGAACACGCCCAGGGCAATCGCGGCGATGGCGGTGATCACGAACATCAGCTTCAAGGCTTCACCCACGCCAAAGATGTGGATACCAATAAAGATGATGTAGAACGCCAGGTAGATCATCCAGCCGCCAATGCCGAACAGCGACTCGCAATAAGCGCCGATAAACACCGCGATGGCGGCGGGCGCGATAGCGTATTCGATCAGTATCGCGGTGCCCGTCAGGAACCCGCCCCAGGGCCCGAAGGCGCTGCGGGCAAAACCGTAGCCACCGCCGGCAGTGGGAATCATGGAAGACAGTTCAGCCAGGGAAAAGCACATGCACAGGTACATGGTGGCCATCAGCAATGTGGCGAGGAACATGCCGCCCCAGCCACCCTGGGCCAGGCCGAAGTTCCAGCCGGCGTAGTCGCCGGAGATCACGTAGGCAACGCCAAGGCCAACTAACAGCACCCAGCCAGCGGCGCCTTTTTTGAGTTCGCGTTGTTGGAAGTATTGGGAGTCGACTTTTTCGAAGTCGACGGAAGATCCAGTCGGTTCGCTAGGCATGAAGAAGTACCTTTCATTGTTATTGTTTTTAACTCGGCCTCTGTGTGCCGAATGCAATTGGCAAGTACTTGTGGAGAGCTAAGTGTGGGAGGGGCGGTACCCCTCCCACGCTTGATTGCATTTCAAATGTGGGAGGAGGGGTTAGTTAGAAGAAGCCCAACGGATTAATGTCGTAGCTCACCAGCAAGTTCTTGGTCTGCTGGTAATGATCCAACATCATCTTGTGCGTCTCACGGCCCACACCGGACTTCTTGTAACCGCCAAACGCGGCATGCGCCGGGTACAGGTGGTAGCAGTTGGTCCACACGCGGCCGGCCTTGATCGCGCGGCCCATGCGGTAAGCGCGGTTGATGTCGCGGGTCCACAGGCCGGCACCCAGGCCGAACTCAGTGTCGTTGGCAATCGCCAGGGCTTCGGCTTCGTCCTTGAAGGTGGTGATGCTCACCACCGGGCCAAAGATTTCTTCCTGGAACACGCGCATCTTGTTGGTGCCCTTGAGCAGGGTCGGCTGGATGTAATAGCCGGTGGCCAGATCGCCGGTCAGCTTCTCCACCTTGCCGCCGGTCAGCAGCTCGGCGCCTTCGCCCTTGGCGATTTCCAGGTAGGACAGGATCTTGTCGAACTGCTGCTCGGACGCCTGGGCGCCGACCATGGTGTCGGTGTCGAGTGGGTCGCCACGCTTGATCGACTCAACCTTCTTCATCACCACCTTCATGAAGTCGTCGTAGATCGACTCTTCCACCAGTGCGCGCGATGGGCAGGTGCACACTTCGCCCTGGTTGAAGAAGGCCAGTACCAGGCCTTCGGCGGCCTTTTCGATGAACTGCGGTTCGGCTTTCATGATGTCGGCGAAGAAGATGTTCGGCGACTTGCCGCCCAGTTCCACGGTCGACGGAATGATGTTCTCGGCCGCGCAATGCATGATGTGCGCGCCCACCGGGGTGGAGCCGGTGAAGGCGATCTTGGCGATGCGCTTGCTGGTGGCCAGGGCTTCGCCCGCTTCTTTGCCGAAGCCGTGCACCACGTTGAGCACGCCGGGTGGCAGCAGGTCGCCAATGACTTCCATCAGCACGTTGATACCCAGTGGGGTTTGCTCGGCGGGCTTGAGCACCACGCAGTTGCCGGCGGCCAGGGCCGGGGCGAGTTTCCAGGCGGCCATCAGTAGCGGGAAGTTCCACGGGATGATCTGGCCAACCACGCCCAGGGGCTCATGGAAGTGGTAGGCGGCGGTGTGCTCGTTGATTTCGGCAGTGCTGCCTTCCTGGGCACGGATGCAGCCGGCGAAGTAGCGGAAGTGGTCGGCGGCCAGCGGAATGTCGGCGTTGAGGGTTTCACGCACGGCCTTGCCGTTGTCCCAGGTTTCGGTGATGGCCAGCAGTTCGAGGTTCTGTTCGATGCGGTCGGCGATTTTCAGCAGTACCAGCGCGCGGTCCTGGGCCGAGGTCTTGCCCCAGGCGTCAGCGGCGGCATGGGCGGCGTCCAGCGCTTTGTCGATGTCTTTGGCAGTGGAGCGGGGGAACTCGGCGATGGGCTTGCCGTTGACCGGCGAGGTGTTGGTGAAATAGTTGCCATCGACCGGCGCAACGAATTCGCCCCCGATGTAGTTGCCGTACTTGGCCTTGAACGAAACGATCGCGCCTTCAGTACCGGGGTGTGCGTAACGCATGATGGGTATCTCCTGGCTTTTATGTTTATTGGAGTGCAGCGCGGCAAGCGCTTGTTAAAGCGTAGAGCAAAGGTTGGGCCACTGCTTTGCGGGCCAGGTAAATCAAGGGCTTGGTCGTTGTTGCAAAGCGTTGCTGTGGCAGCCGTGGTACAGGCGCAGTGACAGTTTGTGCCATAAACGGTACAGCCTGTGACCAGTGGGTCGGCTCGGGATTGCAAAGGTCGGATGGCTGGGGGATGCTGGGGGCTCTCACGTAGAGAGAATAATAAGAACATGCAGAACGATCATTTCAGTCGCCATGCCCAGCAAGTCCTCACCGTGGCCCAAGGGCGCGACCCGTCCAGTGACCCGTCCATCGCCCGCTCCTGGCTGAGGTGCCTGGAGGACTATCACCTCGACCCTGCGCAAACCATCGCCCCTACCGTGCTCGAACATGGCCGCCTGCTGGAAAGTCGCGAGCGCCTGCAACAGGTGCTGCACATCGCCGGCAGCGAGATGAACAGCCTGCATCAACAGCTCTCGGGCGCCGGCCATGCAGTGTTGTTGACCGATGCGCGCGGGGTGATCCTCAACTGTGTCACCGCGTCGAGTGAGCGCAAGATTTTCGAGCGCGCCGGGCTGTGGCTGGGCGCGGACTGGAGCGAGGCCTGCGAAGGCACCAACGGCATCGGCACCTGCCTGGTGGAGCGCCAGTCGTTGACGATTCATCGTGATGAACACTTCCGTGGCCGGCATACCGGGCTGACCTGCTCGGCCAGCCCGGTGTTCGACCCTCATGGCGAATTACTGGCGGTGCTGGATGTGTCCTCGGCCAGGGAAGCGGTGTCGCGCCAGAGCCAGTTTCACACCATGGCCTTGGTCAATCTCTCGGCGAAGATGATCGAGAGTTGTTACTTCCTGCGGCATTTCGAGAACCAATGGTTGCTGCGCTTTCATTTACAGGCGGAATCGGTGGGCCTGTTCAGCGAGGGGTTGCTCGCGTTCGACGGCGAAGGGCGTATCTGTGCGGTCAACCAGAGCGCGTTGAACCTGCTGGGGCAGGTTCGCGGCGGCTTGCTCGGGCAGCCGGTGGAGGCGTTGTTCGAGTGTTCGCTGGATCAGCTGCTCGGTCGCGCCAGCGCAAATGCCACCGCCAGTTGGCCGTTGCGTACCCGGGATGGCCGGCATTTGTTCGCGGCCCTGCGCGGTCAGCCTCGCGGCGTAGGGGTACCCGCCCCCATTGCCAAGTTGCCGGAGCCACCACGGCTGCCCGGTATCTGCCTGGGTGATCCGGCCTTGCAAAACGATTTCCGTAAGGCGTTGCGGGTATTCGAGCGCGACGTGCCGTTGCTGATCAATGGCGAGACCGGCTCCGGCAAGGAGGCGTTCGCAAAGGCGGTGCACCATGCCAGCCAGCGCGCCGACAAAGCCTTTGTTGCGCTCAACTGCGCGGCTATCCCGGAAAGCCTGATCGAAAGCGAACTGTTCGGCTACCGCGGCGGCAGCTTTACCGGCGCGCGCAAGGAGGGCATGCAGGGCAAGTTGCAACAGGCTGATGGCGGTACGCTGTTCCTCGATGAAATCGGCGATATGCCCCTGGCGTTGCAGACGCGGCTATTAAGGGTGCTGGAGGACCGCATGGTCGTGCCTCTGGGCGGTGAGCCCCAGGCGATCGATGTCAGGATCATCAGCGCGACCCACAGGGATTTGCTCGGGCGTGTGGCGGACGGCAGTTTCCGCGAAGATCTGTATTACCGGCTCAACGGCCTGGAAGTCGGGTTGCCGCCGTTGCGTGAGCGCAGTGATAAATCTCAATTGCTGGATTTCCTGCTGGCAGAAGAGGCGGGCGGGCAGGCCGTGTTGCTTGAGCTGGCGGCGCGTTCGGCGCTGCTTCGCTTTGCCTGGCCCGGCAATGTCCGGCAGATGCGTACCGTGCTGCGTACGCTGGCGGCGCTGTGTGACGACGGGAGAGTCGGCCTTGAGGACCTGCCCGCGCAGATCCGCCAGGCCCAGGCGCAACCGGTGGCCGAGGCCCTGTCCATGGAGTCGCCTCTGGAGGACGCCGAGCGCCTGGCGTTGCTCGCGGCGCTGGAGCAACAGCGCTGGCACATGACCCACACGGCGGAACAGCTGGGGGTCAGCCGTAACACCCTCTATAGAAAGCTGCGCCGGCACGGTATTGCCCGCGCCTCCCTATGATCGGGTCCCACAGCTAAAAGGTGCGATTTTTGCCCCCCTGCGCTAACCTGCCTCGATGTTTTACGAGGTCGACTATGCACATTCATATTCTTGGTATCTGCGGCACGTTCATGGGCTCGATGGCGGTTCTGGCCAAAGAGTTGGGCCATCACGTTACCGGCTCCGACGCCAATGTTTACCCGCCCATGAGCACACAGTTGCAGGCCCAGGGCATTGAGCTGACGCAGGGCTACGACCCATCCCAATTCGATCCGGTCCCCGACCTGGTGGTGATCGGCAACGCCATGTCTCGTGGCAACCCGGCGGTCGAGTACGTCCTGAACAAAGGCTTGCCCTATGTCTCCGGCCCGCAATGGCTGGCTGATCACGTGCTGCAAGGCCGCTGGGTATTGGCGGTCGCCGGCACCCATGGCAAGACCACCACCAGCAGCATGCTGGCCTGGGTCCTGGAGCATGCGGGCATGAGCCCGGGCTTCCTGATCGGCGGCGTGCCGCAGAACTTCTCGGTGTCGGCGCGCCTGGGCGATACGCCGTTCTTCGTGATCGAGGCCGATGAGTACGACAGCGCCTTCTTCGACAAACGTTCCAAGTTCGTCCACTACCGCCCGCGCACTGCGATCCTCAATAACCTTGAGTTCGATCACGCGGACATCTTCCCCGATTTGCAGGCCATCGAGCGGCAGTTCCACCACTTGGTGCGCACGATTCCAAGCGAAGGCCTGGTGATCCACCCGACAACCGAGCCGGCCTTGCAGCGCGTGATCGACATGGGCTGCTGGACCCCGGTGCAAACCACCGGTGCGGGCGGGCAGTGGCAGGTCAAGTTGCTCAGCGAGGACGGCTCACGCTTTGAAGTGCTGTTCGAAGGCCAGGCCCAGGGCATCGTCGAATGGGATATGACCGGTCAGCACAACGTAGCCAACGCCCTGGTGACCCTGGCAGCCGCGCGCCATGTGGGCGTGGTGCCGTCGATGGGCATTGCCGCGTTGAGCGCATTCAAAAGCGTGAAGCGCCGCATGGAGAAGGTCGCCGACGTGAATGGGATTACCATCTACGACGACTTTGCCCACCACCCGACGGCGATTGCCACCACCCTTGATGGCCTGCGCAAGCGGGTTGGGGATGCGCCGATCATCGCCATTGTCGAGCCGCGCTCCAACTCCATGAAACTCGGCGCGCACCGCGACGGTTTGCCGGAAAGTGTCAACGACGCCGACCAGGTGGTGTGGTATGCACCGGCCAACCTCGGTTGGGACCTGCCCGCGATTGCGGCGCTTTGCAGCGTGCCGTCGAAGGTCTGCGATTCCATTGAAGGCATCATCGAATTCGTCAAGCAACAGGCCAAGCCTGGCACCCACGTGGTGGTCATGAGCAACGGCGGCTTTGGCGGCTTGCATGGCAAGTTGGCCGAGGCGCTGAAATGAGCGGCCCGGAACGCGTTACCCTGGCGATGACCGGCGCGTCCGGCGCGCCCTATGGCCTGCGCCTGCTGGACTGCCTGGTGCGCGAAGAACGTGAGGTCCACTTCCTGATTTCCAAGGCCGCGCAACTGGTGATGGCCACCGAGACGGACGTGGCGCTGCCGCCCAAGGTGCAGATGATGCAAGCCTTCCTCACCGAGTACACCGGTGCGGCGGCAGGGCAGATCAAGGTCTATGGCAAGGAAGATTGGATGTCGCCGGTCGCCTCGGGCTCCGGCGCGCCAGCGGCGATGGTGGTGGTGCCGTGTTCCACCGGGACCTTGTCGGCGATTGCCACGGGCGCCTGCAACAACCTGATCGAACGCGCGGCGGATGTGACGCTCAAAGAGCGCCGCCAGTTGATCCTGGTGCCACGCGAAGCGCCGTATTCGAGCATTCACCTGGAGCACATGCTCAAGTTGTCGAACATGGGCGTGACCATCTTGCCGGCATCGCCTGGTTTCTATCACCAGCCGCAGACCATCGATGACCTGGTGGACTTCGTGGTGGCCCGGATTCTCAACCTGCTGAATATTCCCCAGGACATGTTGCCGCGCTGGGGTGAGCATCATTTGAGCAGCGATGAATAAGGCCCTGCTGGTCATCCTGGCGTTGCAACTGGCCGGCTGCGCCACCGCGCGTACGCTGGATGCGGCCAAGCCCGGCGCGCCGGTGGTGTATGCCGGCACGCGGCTGGATTTGTATGCGATGAATGGCGGCTGCTGCGCCATGGACCGGTTTGGTGCGCAGGCGCCGAGCTATCCCGGTGTCGACCTGCCAGCCAGTGCATTGCTTGATACGCTGCTGTTGCCGCTGTCGGTGTTGACGGTGCTCGGTGTGGGGTTTAACGCCACGGGCGGGCTCTAGCCTGGATTTTAAAGGCACCCCAAAACCAATGTGGGGGGCTAGTTATAGGCATAGAACGAGCAAACACTAACCTGTGGCCAGCGGGCGTGTTGTGGCGAGCGGGCTTACTGTGGCGAGCGGGCTTGCCCTAATGCCGTTCAGTTAAGGCTTTTTTGTAGGAGCGAGCTTGCTCGCGAAGAACTC